>NZ_PSUC01000067.1:0-19696 GCF_002931635.1 Rathayibacter sp. AY2B7
GGCTCGGGGGTGCTGTGCTCCTGGAGGATGACGAGCGACTTCGCCTGGACGGTGAGCATCGCCCCCGCCGGACGCGGGATCGAGTCCGCCTCGGCACCGGCGGTGTCGACGAGGACGCTCCACTCGAGCGCGTACTCGTCGCTCGGGATCGCGAACTCGACGTCGACGTCGTCGGCGTTGAAGTACAGGAGGAAGCTGTCGTCGGTGACGGGGCGTCCGCGCTGGTCGCGCTCGCGGATCCCGTTGCCGTTGAGGTAGATGCCCACCGATCGGCCGAGACCGGAGTCCCAGTCGGACGGGGACATCTCGGTGCCGGCAGCGGTGAACCAGACGATGTCGGGCAGCGGCTCGCCGTCGCCGCGCAGGACGGGGCGTCCGTCGAAGAAGCGCATGCGGCGGAAGGTCGGGTGCTCGGCGCGCAGGCGGATGAGCGCCGCGGTGAACTCGAGCAGCGGCCGGTCGGCGTGGGCCCAGTCGATCCAGGTCAGCTCGCTGTCCTGGGCGTAGGTGTTGTTGTTGCCGTTCTGGGTCCGGCCCAGCTCGTCGCCGTGGAGGATCATCGGGACACCCTGGGAGATCAGCATCGTCGCGAGGAAGTTCCGCTGCTGGCGTGCCCGGAGCGCGAGCACCCGCGGGTCGTCCGTGGGCCCCTCCGCGCCGTGGTTCCAGGAGCGGTTGTGCGACTCCCCGTCGTTGCCGTCCTCGCCGTTGGCGTCGTTGTGCTTCTCGTTGTACGAGACCAGGTCCCGGAGGGTGAAGCCGTCGTGCGCCGTGACGAAGTTGATCGAGGCGACCGGGTAGCGGCCCGAGTGCGCGTAGAGGTCGGCCGAGCCGGTGAGGCGCGAGGCGAACTCCCCCAGCGTCGACGGCTCGCCGCGCCAGAAGTCGCGGACCGTGTCGCGGTACTTGCCGTTCCACTCCGTCCACTGGGGCGGGAAGTTTCCCACCTGGTAGCCGCCGGGCCCGACGTCCCACGGCTCGGCGATCAGCTTCACCTGCGAGACCACCGGGTCCTGCTGGACGAGCTCGAAGAAGGTGGAGAGCCGGTCGACGTCGTAGAACTCGCGTGCCAGCGCCGAGGCGAGGTCGAAGCGGAAGCCGTCGACGCGCATCTCCGTCACCCAGTAGCGCAGCGAGTCCATGATCAGCTGGAGCGAGTGCGGGTGTCGCACGTTCAGGGTGTTCCCGGTGCCGGTGTAGTCCATGTAGTAGCGCTTGTCGTCGTCGACGAGGCGGTAGTACGCCTCGTTGTCGATGCCGCGGAACGACAGGGTGGGGCCGAGGTGGTTGCCCTCCGCCGTGTGGTTGTAGACCACGTCGAGGATGACCTCGATGCCGGCCGCGTGGAGCGCCTTCACCATGCTCTTGAACTCCTGGACCTGCTGGCCCTGGTCGCCCGTGGAGGAGTAGGTGTTCTGCGGAGCGAAGAAGCCGATCGTGTTGTAGCCCCAGTAGTTCGAGAGGCCCTTGTCCATCAGCGTCGAGTCGTTCACGAACTGGTGCACGGGCATGAGCTCGATCGCCGAGACGCCCAGGTGCTTGAGGTGGTCGATCACCGCGGGGTGGGCGACTCCGGCGTAGGTGCCGCGGAGCTCCTCCGGCACGTCGGGGTGCGTCTTGGTGAGCCCCTTCACGTGCGCCTCGTAGATCACGGTGCTGTCGTAGGAGGTGCGCGGGCGGCGGTCACCGGCCCAGTCGAAGAAGGGGTTGATGACGACGCCCATCATCATGTGCGGCGCCGAGTCCTCGTCGTTCGTCGAGTCCGGGTCGCCGAAGGTGTACGAGAAGAGGGACTGGTCCCAGTCGATCTCCCCCGAGATCGCCTTCGCGTAGGGGTCCAGCAGCAGCTTGTTCGGGTTGCAGCGGTGGCCGGCGTCGGGGTCGTACGGTCCGTGGATGCGGAAGCCGTAGCGCTGGCCCGGCTGGACCTGCGGGAGGTAGCAGTGCCAGACGTAGGCGTCCGACTCCTGGATCTCGACACGCGTCTCGGTGCCGTCCTCCTCGAAGAGGCACAGCTCGACGCGCTCGGCGATCTCGCTGAACAGGGCGAAGTTCGTGCCGCTTCCGTCGAACGTCGCGCCCAACGGGTAGGCGGTTCCGGGCCAGGTCTCCACGAGACTCCTCAGGGGATTGTTCTCGGGCAGTCCGGGAGACGCCGATGTGCGGTCTGCGGATGCCCGACGTCGGGGGTGATGGTCCGTCACTTCCGCGACGGACCGACTGCTCAGCTTAGCGAGCGTGTCTCGAGCATTCCCCTGACGGTCAGCGCTCATCGCGCGGTCCTCCTCCGGTGGTCACGACCGGCGGCCGGAACCGCCGTCCGGTTCGTCCTGCGGGCGCGTGAGCGGGCAGGTCGTTCCGGTGGGTCACGATCGAACAGTACGGTCGCGCCCGGTCCGCCGGGGAGGGCTGGCGCCGCGCCGGGTGCATCGGCTAGAACGCGCCGGAGGGACTGTCCGGTGCACGCGGAGGGGCGGGCCGGGCTGGGCAGGAGCAGCGATCGGCCCCGTCGTCGGGCGCACGGCGCCACGCACCGGGGCGCCGCACCGCGATCAGTGCGAGCCGAGCCTGCGCCGCAGGAGGTCGATCCGCGCCTGCAGCTGGGTCACGCTCGCCTGCGCCACCGCGGGTCCGCCGCAGAGCCGGCGCAGCTCGGTGTGCACCTGGCCGTGCGACTCGCCCGTCCCCCGTGCCCACAGGCCGACCAGGGAGTTGAGCAGGCTGCGCTGCTCCTTGAGCGTGCGGTAGAGCGGCGCCGGGATCTCGCTCGCCGGCTCGGCCGGGGCCGCCGCCCCCGCGCGGCTGCCGGCGCGCTTGGCCTGCCGCTGCTGCCGGTGCTGGAGCAGCTCCCGCACCTGGTCGGGCTCGAGGAGCCCCGGCAGGCCGATGAAGTCGAGCTCCTCCTCGCTCTCGACCTCGACCTCCATCCCGAACTCGGCGCCCTCGTAGACGACGCGGTCGAAGGTGGCGGCCGAGCCGATCGACTCGAAGCGGCCCTCCTCCAGGAGATCGGAGGACGCCTTGTCGCTGCGCTCGGCGTCGGCCATCAGGTCGGCCTCGGGGTACTCCTCGTCGTCGGAGGTCCTGCGGTCGAGGGCGTGATCGCGCTGCAGCTCCATCGAGCCCGCCAGCGCGAGCAGGCCGGGCACGTTCGGGAGGAACACCGAGGCGGTCTCGCCGCGGCGCCGCGCGCGCACGAAGCGGCCGATCGCCTGGGCGAAGAACAGAGGAGTCGACGCGGAGGTCGCGTACACGCCGACAGCGAGCCTCGGCACGTCGACGCCCTCGGAGACCATGCGGACCGCGACCATCCAGCGACTGGTGTCCTTCGCGAACTCCTCGATCCGGTCGCTCGCCTCCTTCTCGTCGGAGAGCACGACGGTGACGGTCTCGCCGCTGATCTCGCGGAGCATCGCGGCGTAGGCGCGCGCGGTGTAGTGGTCGGTCGCGATGATCAGGCCGCCGGCGTCGGGCACGGCGCGCCGCACCTCGGTGAGGCGGGTGTTGGCGGCGCGGAGGACCGAGGGGATCCAGTCGCCCTTCGGGTCCAGCGCGGTCCGCCAGGCCTGCGAGGTGATGTCCTTGGTGTTGCCCTCGCCGAGCCGCGCCTCCATCTCGTCGCCGGCCTTCGACTTCCAGCGCATCTGCCCGGCGTAGACCATGAACAGCACCGGCCGGACGACACCGTCCGCGAGCGCGCGGCCGTAGCCGTAGGCGTAGTCGGTGAGCGAGGTGCGGATGCCCTCCTCGTCCGGCAGGTAGCTGACGAACGGGATCGCCGCCGTGTCCGAGCGGAACGGCGTCCCGGTCAGCGAGAGCCGGCGGACGGCGGGCTCGAAGGCCTCGCGCACCGCGTCGCCCCAGCTGAGGGCGTCGCCGGCGTGGTGCACCTCGTCGAGGATGACGAGGGTTCGGCCGGACAGGGTGAGCTCGCGGTGGAGCTCGGCGCGGACGGCGACCTGCGCGTAAGTGACGGCGACGCCGTGGTAGTGGCGGGCGTGGCGGCCCATGCGGTTGGTGAAGGTCGGGTCCAGGCGGATGCCGACGCGGTGCGCGGCCTCGGCCCACTGGCGCTTGAGGTGCTCCGTCGGCGCGACCACGGTGATCCGGTCGACCGTGCGGTTGTGCAGCAGCTCGGCGGCCAGCCGCAGCGCGAAGGTGGTCTTGCCCGCCCCCGGGGTCGCGGCGGCCAGGAAGTCGCGCGGCTCGTGCTGGAAGTAGGCCTCGAGCGCCTCCGCCTGCCAGGCGCGGAGCTTGTTCGCGGTACCCCACGGTGCCCTGCCCGGGAACGACGGGGGCAGGTGCTCAGCGGCGGAGGTGCCGACCTGATGACCGAAGCTCGAGGGACTGTTCACGTGGACCGAATCTAGCCGACGCCTCCGACAGCGGCTCGGTCTCCGCGGCCCGCCGGGAGGCGCACGGCGTGTCGCGCCGTGCCACCGGCGGCCGGGTGCGGAGCATGATGGAGGGATGGTCGAGCAGCGTCATCCGTGGTCCCGCTACGTCGCCCTGGGCGACTCCTTCACCGAGGGGATCGGCGATCCCGAGCCCGGCAGCCCCGGCGGGCACCGCGGCTGGGCGGACCGCGTGGCGGAGGTCCTGGGCAGCCAGAACGAGGACTTCGCCTACGCCAACCTGGCGGTGCGCGGCCGCCTCCTGCAGCAGATCGTCGACGAGCAGGTCGAGCCCGCCCTGGAGCTGCGCCCCGACCTCATCACCATCTCCGCGGGCGGGAACGACGTCATCCGCCCGGGGACCGACCCCGACGACATCGCGTCCCGCTTCGAGTCGGGCCTCGCCCGGCTCCGCTCCGACGGGGCGACCGTCGTCCTCTTCACCGGAGTGGACGTGGGCTTCTCCCCCGTGTTCGGGCGGATCCGCGGGAAGGTCGCGATCTACAACGAGAACCTGCGGGCGCTGGCCAAGCGGTACGACTGCATCGTCGCCGACCAGTGGTCCCTCCAGGAGATCCAGGACGTGCGGATGTGGGCGCCGGACCGCCTGCATCTCAACCCGCACGGCCACCACGAGGTCGCGCGCATGGTCCTCGAGTCGCTGAACGTCGAGAACGACCTGCGCCCCCTCGCCCCGGAGCCGCTGCACGCCCGCACGTGGCGTGCCGCCCGCACGGAGGACATCCAGTGGGCGCGGGAGTACCTCGTGCCGTGGGTGCTGCGCCGAGTCCGCCACCAGTCCTCCGGCGACTTCATCACCGCCAAGCGGCCCTCCGCCGAGCGCTGGAGCATCGATCCCGCGGCCTCGGAGCCGGGCTCGGTCGTGCCGGGCAACGCGACGCCGGAGGAGGTCGCCGAGGACATCGCGACCGCGGGCGTGCGGATCATCGGCGATAGGGCCGCGGATCCCCTGGCCTGATCCGCTCCCGGGAGGCGGCGGCTCGCCCCGCGCTCAGCCGAACAGCTCGGCCGGGTGGCCGAGGCGCCAGGCGAAGCCCGGGTCCTCGATCGACCCGTCGGCGACGAGGGGAAGCTCGTACGGGGTGCCGTTGACGTCGACGGTCGCGGTCCCCACGCGCTCGCCGTCCGCGACGGTCTCGAGCGGATCGAGGGCGACCGTGGTCGACGTCGAGACCGCACCCCACACCAGCACGGACCGGGCCTCCGCGGTCTCGGCCGTCGCCGTCTCCCCCCACGCGCTCGTGAGAGTGCCGTAGTCCTGCCCCTCGACGGTCAGCGGGACGGTCCGGAAGCCCGCCTCGACGGTCGGGACGAGGGTCAGCACGTCCGCGGCGAGCTGCGGGTGCGTGCGCGCGCCCACCACCACGCCGACCAGGGTGACCGGCCGGCCCTCGACGGTCGCGTCGAGCGAGAACAGCAGGCACGAGCCCGCCTCGTCGGTCGTCCCCGTCTTGATCCCATCCACTCCCGCGCGGCCGAGGAGCGAGTTGGTGTTGTCGACCTCGCCGACCCCCGGGATGACCGCGGTCGGCATCGCGACGATCGGAGCGAGCACCGGGTCCGCGATCAGCAGCTCGCCCAGGCGCACCATCTCGGCCGTCGTGCTGACCGTCGCCGGCGAGAGCCCGCTGGTGTCGGCGAGGGAGGTCCGCTCGAGCCCCTGCCCGTCGAGCCAGCCGCGCGCCGCGGCGAGGAAGGCGTCCTCCGAGCCGTACGCCCAGATCGCGAGGGACTTCGCGTAGTTGTTCGCGGACGGGAGCATCATGGCGGTCAGCGCCTCCCGCTCGGTCAGCTGCAGACCCGCGGTGACCGGAGCGTTCGAGCCGTTCTCGGCCAGGGTGTCGTTGTAGTACTGCACGTCCGCGCTCGTGAAGGTGATGGTCTCCCCGTCCGTCCCCTCTGCGATCGGCTTCGCCGCGAGGACGACGAGAGCGGTGACGACCTTGGCGATGCTCCCCGTCGGCACGGTTCCGGTGGAGCCGTAGCGGGCGAGCAGCCCGTCCTCCTCCGTCCCGTCGACGCCCACGGCCGCCACGGCGCCGGAGCCGTAGGCCGGCCAGGCCGGAGCGGGCGGGTCGACGGTGCTCGAGACGGGGTCCACCGCGACGGCGCTCGCCGTCGGCAGCTCCGCGGTCGCCGCGTTGGTCGCGTAGGCACCGCCTCCGCCGACCACCACGGTCGCGGCGACGAGACCGGCGACGACCGCCCCGCGCCGTCGACGCGGTCGCGGCTCCGGCGCGGCGGGCTCCCCGAACAGGTCGAGGGCGTCGTCGGATCGGGTCGGGGAGGTCACCCCGTCATCGTACGGGCGGGCCTCTCCCCCGTCCCGGACGCCGCCCCGTCGTCGGACGCGGCGGATGACGCGCGGCACCGACCCCGATCCCGCGTCGGGAGCGTCAGCAGCAGGTCACCGCGGGGCCGCCGAGCGCCGGAGCCCGGCGGTCAGCGCCCGCGGGTCAGCGCCCACAGTGCGACGGCGCTCGCCGAGGCCACGTTGAGCGAGTCGACGCCGTGCAGCATCGGGATGGTGACGACGGTGTCCGAGGCGTCCAGCGCCGCGCGGCTGAGCCCGTCCCCCTCGGCGCCCAGGACGATCGCGACGCGCTCGGGGCGAGCCGCCGCGTACTCGTCGAGCGGCACCGCGTCCGGAGCGAGCGCCAGCGCGGCGACCGAGAACCCGGCCTCCTCCAGAGCCCGGCGAGCCGGTGCCCACTCGGGGGTGCGGGTCCACGGCACCTGCACGACCGTGCCCATGCTCACCCGGACGCTGCGCCGGTACAGGGGATCCGCGCACCGCGGCGTCACGAGCACCGCGTCCGCGCCCATGCCGGCCGCGGCGCGGAAGACGGCGCCGACGTTGGTGTGGTCGACCAGGTCCTCCAGGATCACGACGAGGCGCGCGCCCTCCAGCAGCTCGGCCATCGGCCGCAGCGGCGGACGGTGCATCGAGGCGAGCGCTCCGCGGTGGAGGTGGAATCCGGTCAGCTCCTCGATCAGCGGATCCGGCGCCACGAAGACCGGCACCTCGGGGTGACGCTCGAGCACCCCGGCCGCGTCCGGCAGCCGCTTCTCCTGCACCAGGACCGAGCGGGGACGGTGCCCGGCGTCGAGCGCCCGCTCGATCACCTTGGCCGACTCGGCGATGTACAGACCGCCCTCCGGCTCCAGCACCCGCCGCAGCGCCACGTCGGTGAGGCGGTGGTAGTCGGCGAGGAGCGGGTGGTCGAGGTCGGTGATGTGCACGATCGGCATCCCGGCAATCTAGGGCACGGCGCGGACTAAACTCGTCCAGGGGCCGCTCGAACGGCCCTCGAAGGAGGCGCGGATGGAGTCGAGTCCGACACCGGTCGCCGAGGGCCCCGAGGCGCTCGCGGTCGAGCAGGCCGTCGAACTCCTCAGCGGGCGCCGCATCGCCGCCGTCACCGGCGCGGGCATGAGCACCGACTCGGGCATCCCCGACTACCGCGGAGCCGGGGCACCGGTGCGCAGCCCGATGACCTACTCCCAGTTCGTCGCCGATCCCGACTACCGCCGCCGGTACTGGGCCGGCAGCCAGCTCGGCTGGCGCCGCTTCACCAGCACGCTCCCCAACGACGGCCACCGGGCCCTGGCCCGGCTCGAGGAGCGCGGCCTGCTCACGGGCGTCGTCACCCAGAACGTCGACGGCCTGCACGTCCGGGCCGGCTCGCGCCGCGTGGTGGATCTGCACGGCTCGGCGGACCGTGTGCGCTGCATGACCTGCGGCCAGTACTTCGCCCGCGACGCGGTGGCCGAGCGGATCGAGGCGCTCAACCCCTGGCTCGACGACCCCGACGTCTCCTCCCTCAACCCCGACGGCGACGCCGAGGTCCACGACGTCTCGGCGATGACCGTCCCCGAGTGCACGGTCTGCGGCGGGATCCTGAAGCCGGACATCGTCTTCTTCGGCGAGTTCATCCCGACCGAGCGGTTCGAGGAGGCGCGCGCCATCGTCGCGGGCGCCGACGCCCTGCTCGTGGCCGGCTCGTCGCTCGTGGTCAACTCCGGCATCCGCTTCCTCGAGATCGCCCGTCGCGCCCGGATGCCGATCGTGATCGTCAACCGCGGCACCACCAAGGGCGACTCGCGCGCGAGCATCAAGATCGACGGCGGCACCAGCGAGGTGCTCCGCGAGCTCGCCGAGCGCCTGCCCGCGCGCCGCACCGCCGCCCTCTGAGCTCCCGCCCGCTCCGCACCCGACCTCCCGAGAGGCCCCTGTGACCCAGCTCACCCTCGTCCGCCACGGCCAGACCGACTGGAACGCCGCCCGGCGCATCCAGGGCAGGAGCGACATCCCGCTCAACGCGACCGGGCGCGCTCAGGCGCGGGCGGCGGCGCGGCTGCTCGCCGACCGGCGCTTCGACGCGGTGGTCGCCAGTCCGCTGCAGCGCGCCTTCGACACCGGAGCGATCATCGCGCGCGGTCTCGGACTCGACGAGCCGCTGGCGGTGCCGGGCCTGGCCGAGCGCGCCTACGGCGAGGCGGAGGGGATGACCGGTCCCGAGCTCGCCGAGCGCTTCCCCGGAGGCATCGAGCGCGCGCCGATCCCCGGCTGCGAGACCCGCGACGAGGTCGTCGAGCGGGCGACCGCCGCGCTGCTCGAAGTGGCCGAGCGCTTCCCCGACGCGTCCGTCGTCGTCGCCACGCACGGTGCGGTCATCGGCAGCCTGATCCGCGCGCTCAGCAGCGAGGACCTCCCCGTGCACGGCGTCTCGGTCGGCAACGGCTCCCGGCACGACTTCGCGATCGTCGACGGGGCACTGCGCATCGTCGGCGTCGACGACTCCGGCGACGTGGTCGTGGCGGACGTCGACCTCGACGACGTGCTCAGCCCGGCCCCGGGAGCCTGACGGCGGCGGTCCGATCGCCGGACCGCGTCAGAACCGGCCGAGGTCCTGCAGGAGCCCGAAGAGCACCCGGGCGGAGTCGCGCCAGGAGAAGGCCGCGGCCCGCTCCCTCGCCCGGGCCGAGTGCGTCCGCCACACGGCGCCGTCCTCGAGCGACCGCACGCCGTCCGCGATGCCCTTCGCGCTCGACGGCTCGACGTACACGGCGGCGTCCTGGGCGATCTCGCGGAAGATCGGGATGTCGCTCACCACGACCGGCGTCCCGAGCGCCATCGCCTCGACCAGCGGGATCCCGAAGCCCTCGTCCCTGCTCGCCGTCACGAGAGCGGTCGCCCGCGCGAGCACCGCGCGGTACTCCGCGTCCGGCGCCCCCTGGTGGAACACCAGCTTCGCGGTCGGCGCCAGGGCCCGCAGCGTCTCGACGGTCTCGTCGCTCGCCCGGCTCATCAGGTGCAGCTCGTAGTCGGGCAGCAGCCGCATCGCGCGCGCGAGCGTCTCGACGTTCTTGTAGGGCATGAACGAGCCCATGTAGACGAGCGAGCGCGCGGCCGACCGGTCGGGCAGCGATCCCGCCAGAGCGGCGCTCGCCTCGTCGGGCTCGGTCGCCGCGTTCGGGACGACGACCACCGGCCGGGTGGTGAGGCGGTGGGAGCGGATCAGGTCGCGGGTCGTCTCCGAGACGGTGACGACCGCGTCGGCGCGCTGGAGGAGCCTCCGCTGCGGCCACCAGGCGAGGTGGTAGAGCCGCCAGAGCGCGCGCACGGGAGCGGCCAGGTCGCGCGGCGGAGTGCGGTGGCGGTAGTAGATGAGGTCGTGCACGGTCAGGACGAGCCGGTAGCGTCGGCCGAGCGAGCCCATGGTCTGCATCGGCGAGAAGACCACGTCGGGCCGCAGCCGGTTCACCAGCAGCGCGACGAACGGCTCGAACGGGCTGGTCGGCCCGGTCACGCGCTCCCACGGGAGCGACGGGAGCATCGCGAGCTGGCGGCGGTCGCTGATCAGCATGGTCACGTCGTGCAGCTTCGCGAGCTCGCGGACGAGCTCCGCGGTGTAGCGGCTGATCCCATCGTGCCGCTCGAGCCGGGTGTACCGGCAGTCGACGACGATCCTCATCGGTCGATCCCCTCCTCGAGGGCCGTCCGCAGCACGGCGGCGGCCTCGTCCGGCGTCTCGTAGTGGATCAGGTGGCCGACTCCGTCGATGACGTGCAGGCGGGCGTGCGGCAGCCTCTCGAGCAGGCGGTACTGGGCCGAGAGCGGAGTGATGTCGTCCTGCGCCGCGGCGATCAGCTGCGTCGGCACCCCGATCCGGGCCGCGTACTCACCGACATCGTGCGAGACGGAGGCGCGGAACGCCTCGAGGACCGTGTCGCGGGAGGCGAAGGCGCTGAAGTACCGGTCGTGCTGGTCGTGCACGAAGCGTCGCAGCGCCGGCTCCTTCGTCTTCACCATCGCCAGGCTCATCACCCGCACGATCAGCGGGTCGCTGAGCAGGCGGCGTCCGAGGGGCCCCGGCAGGAGCGCGCCGAGCCGGTAGTAGAGGACGGCGAGCCTGGTCAGGACTCCGCGGGGACCCTGCAGGGCGGGCGCGCCGATCGGGTTGACCAGCACCAGGAGCGGAGCGGGCAGCCCGTCGGCGACGGCCGCGGCCGCGACGATCGAGCCGAAGGAGTGGCCGAGGACGGCCGCCTCGCCGCGGAGCCCCAGCGCGTCGAGGAAGGAGCCGAGCCAGGAGGCGTAGCCGTCCACGTCGTGCGGAAGGCGCGTCATCGGGGTCGAGGCGCCGAAGCCGGGCAGGTCGGGAGCGACGACCCGCACGTCCGCTCCCCCGGCGAGCAGACGGGCGATGACGGGCTCGAGGCCGTGGTGCTCGCCGCGGAACCCGTGCACCAGCACGAGGACGGTCGAGGCGTCCGGAGCGCCGTAGGTCCAGTAGGCGGTGCGGGATCCGGCGACGTCCATCGCGGCCTCGCGGACGGGGACACGGCCGAGATCGGAGGCGTAGGGGGAGGGAGTGGTCATCGCGTTCCTTATCGTAGGGAAAGCCCGTCGAAGATCTGGCCGCAACGCCTTGCGTGGCCTCGATCCGAGCCGGGAGCATGATCACGCGCTCGCAACACGGCGCACCGCCCACCCGTCTCGCGAGACGGTCATCCGCTCAGGCAGCAGCAGAAGGAGCACCGTGAGCTTCACGTCGCCGATCCAACTCCCCGGACTCGCCCTCGACCCCCAGTGGTACCGCCGGGCGGTGTTCTACGAGGTGATGATCCGGTCGTACTACGACTCCAACGGCGACGGCGCCGGCGACATCAACGGGCTCGCCTCCAAGCTCGACTACCTGCAGTGGCTCGGGATCGACGCCCTCTGGCTCCCGCCGTTCTACATGTCGCCTCTGCGCGACGGCGGCTACGACGTCTCCGACTTCAAGGCGATCCTCCCCGAGTTCGGCACGATGGAGGACTTCCGCGACCTCGTGCGGAAGGCCCACGAGCGCAACATGCGCATCGTGATGGACTTCCCGCTCAACCACACCAGCGACCAGCACGAGTGGTTCCAGCAGTCCCGGTCCGACCCCGAGGGCCCCTACGGCGACTTCTACGTCTGGAACGACACCGACGACAAGTGGCCGGACATCCGCATCATCTTCGTCGACACCGAGGACTCGAACTGGGCCTTCGACGCCGAGCGCCGCCAGTTCTACTTCCACCGCTTCTTCTCGCACCAGCCGGACCTCAACTTCGAGAACCCCGCCGTGCACGAGGCGATCCACGACGTGGTCAAGTTCTGGCTCGACCTCGGTGTCGACGGCATCCGGCTCGACGCGATCCCCTACCTCTACGAGTCCGACGAGGGCAACGGAGAGGGCGAGCCGCCCACCCACGAGTTCATCAAGAACCTCCGCACCATGGTCGACCGCGACTACCCCGGCCGCATCCTGATCGCCGAGGCGAACCAGTGGCCGCGGGAGGTCGCCGCGTTCTTCGGCACGGAGGAGGAGCCCGAGTGCCACATGGCGTTCGACTTCCCGGTCATGCCGCGCATCTTCTACTCCCTCCGCGCGCAGACGGCGAACGAGCTGAAGAAGGTGCTCTCCGAGACGTTCGACATCCCCAGCGGCGCCGCCTGGGGCGTGTTCCTCCGCAACCACGACGAGCTCACGCTCGAGATGGTGTCCGAGGAGTACCGCCAGGCCATGTACGGCTGGTACGCCTACGACCCGCGGATGCGCTCCAACATCGGCATCCGCCGCAGGCTCGCGCCGCTTCTGGACAACTCGCGCGCCGAGCTCGAGCTGATCAACGCCCTGCTCTTCTCCCTCGCCGGCAGCCCGTTCCTGTACTACGGCGACGAGATCGGCATGGGCGACAACATCTGGCTCAACGACCGCGACGCGTCGCGCACGCCGATGCAGTGGACGCCCGACCGCAACGCCGGCTTCTCGGCCGCCGACCCCGGCAAGCTCGTGCAGCCGATCGTCCAGTCGCTCGTCTACCACTACAACCAGGTCAACGTGGAGGCGCAGCTGGCGCAGTCCCGCTCCCTGCTGCACTGGATGCGGAACGTCCTGCACGTGCGCCGCGGCCACCCGGCGTTCGGCCTCGGGTCGATGCGCGTCCTCGAGACGGACCACGAGTCGGTGCTCGCCTTCGTGCGGGACTACGCCGGCTCGGGCTCCGAGATGGGCGACCAGCCCGAGGAGGTGCTCTGCGTCTTCAGCTTCAACCACAACCCGGTCTCGGTCACGATCACCGACCCCGAGAACCCCGGATCGACGCTGAGCGACCTGTTCGGCGGCGGCCGCTTCCCCGGATTCTCGGACGACGGCACGCTGACGATGACGCTCGGCACGCAGGGCTTCTTCTGGCTCCACGTCGCCAAGGCGCACGAGGCCCGCTGACACGGCAGCACGCCGAGGGGCCTCCGGCCGATGTCGGAGGCCCCCTTTAGGCTGTCGGCGTGAGCACCACCGGAACGACCGAGACGCAGACCGAGCCGATGCTGTTCGACGACGCCGAGCGGACGCTCGTCCCCTCCGAGGGGGCGCGCTGGTTCGACCTGCTGGCCGTGTTCGACCTCGAGACCACCGGCATCGACGTCCGCACGAGCCGCATCGTCACCGCGCACGTCGGCGTGATCGACGCGGCGGGCGAGCCGATCGAGGGCACGACCTGGCTCGCCGATCCCGGCGTGGAGATCCCGGCGGGCGCCTCCGCCGTCCACGGGATCAGCACCGAGCACGCCCGCGCGCACGGGCGCCCCGCCGGCGAGGTCGTGGCCGAGATCTCCGAGGCGCTGCGCTCGCTCCTCGCCCGCGGCATCCCGGTCGTCGTCTACAACGCCCCCTACGACCTCTCGCTCCTCGCCCACGAGGCGCGCCGCTGGGGCGTGCCCGTGCTGCTCGACCCGAGCCCCGTCGTCGATCCGCTCGTGATCGACAAGGCGGTGGACCGCTACCGCAAGGGCAAGCGCACCCTGACCCTCGCCGCCGAGCACTACGGCGTCGCCCTCACCGAGGCGCACGACGCGGGCGCGGACGCGATCGCGGCGGGCCGCGTCGCCCAGGCGCTGGGCCGCGCCTTCGCCGACGAGCTCGGAGTCGGCGCGGAGGCCCTGCACGCGCTCCAGGTCGACTGGTGCCGCACCCAGGCCGAGTCCTTCCAGGAGTACATGCGGCGCGTCCGCGACGAGTCCTTCGTCGCCGACGGGGGCTGGCCGGTCCGCCACTGACCCCTCAGGTCAGCGCGCGCCCCTCGCGCAGGAGCGCCACGTACTCCGAGATCCGCCGCTCCCGCGTCGCCGCCCGCTTCAGCTGCGAGAGGCGGAAGAGGAACGCGAAGCGCTTCTGCCCGCCGACGGTCGCGAAGAAGGCCAGGGCCTGCGGATCCGCGTCGAGCGCCCGCTGGAAGTCGTCCGGCACCTCCGCATCGCGCTGCCGGTAGGCCGCGTCCCAGCGCCCGTCGGCGCGCGCCCGCTCGACCTCGGCCAGCCCGCCCGGCAGCATCCGACCCTCCGCCAGCAGCCGTGCGACGTGATCGCGGTTGACCTTCGACCACGGGCTCGCGCGACGCCGCGGGGTGAAGGCCTGGAGCTTGAACTGCTCGTCGAAGGCTCCCGCCTGACCGTCGATCCAGCCGTGGCAGAGCGCGATGTCGAGCGCCTCGGCGTAGGTGATCCCCGGATCCACGGCGGCCTTCTTCCGCAGCTTCAGCCGGACTCCGTCGGGGTCGGGCTCGCCGCGGAGGTAGGCGTCCCACTCCTCGGGAGTCGTGAACGGCAGGATCGGCTTGTCGGCGAAGGACACCATGCCGGGACGCTACCGCGCCGGCTCCCCGACGGCCACGGACCGCCCGTCGGCGCAAGCCCTCGCTCCGCGGACCGCGGCCCTGTGGGATCGGGTGAGCACGTGTTCCCCCTCCCCCTCTCGCAAGGAGAAGTCATGCCTACGATCCGCACGGTCACCGTCCTCGGCAGCGGAGTGCTCGGCTCCCAGATCGCCTTCCAGTCGGCCTTCCACGGCTTCGCCGTCACCGTCTACGACCTCTCCGACGACGTCCTCGAGTCGGCGCGCCAGCGGCTCCGCGGTCTCGCGGGCGTCTACGAGACGGTGCCCGGCGGCGTCGCCGGCGGACCGCAGGAGGCGCTCGACTCCCTCCGCCTCACCTCCGACCTCGCGGAGGCTGTCGCCGACGCCGACCTCGTGATCGAGGCCGTCCCCGAGGACCTGGGCCTGAAGCAGGAGCTGTACGGCCGCCTGGGTGCGCTCGCTCCCGAGCGCACGGTCTTCGCGACCAACTCGTCCACGCTGCTCCCCAGCGACCTGAAGGCGTCGACGGGCCGGCCCGACCGGTTCCTCGCGCTGCACTACGCCAACCACGTCTGGGCGCAGAACACGGCCGAGATCATGGGAACGGCGGACACGGAACCCGCCGTGGTCGATGCCGTCGTGGAGTTCGCCGTCTCCAGCGGCCTCGAGCCCATCAGGCTGCAGAAGGAGAAGGCCGGCTACGTCCTGAACTCGCTGCTGGTGCCGCTCCTCAACGCCGCGTCGGGGCTGCTCATGGGCGGCTACGCCGACTACGAGACCATCGACAAGACCTGGAGGATCGGCACCGGAGCCCCTCTCGGACCCTTCCAGATCTTCGACGTCGTCGGTCTGCGGACCGCCTACAACATCGCCGCCGCGGCCCCGGACGAGGCCTCCCAGGCGTTCGCCGCCCACCTGAAGACGGAGTACCTCGATCGCGGCCGCCTCGGAACGGCCACCGGAGAGGGCTTCTACCGCTACTGAGGACCGCCCCGCGGGAACGACGAAGGGCCCCCGACCGTGAGGTCGAGGGCCCTTCGAGAAGTGCTACTTGCCGAAGTTCTTGTAGCGGCTGTTGAACTTCTCGACGCGGCCGGCCGAGTCCATGATGCGCTGCTTGCCCGTGTAGAACGGGTGCGAGGCGGAGGAGATCTCGACGTCGATGACGGGGTAGGTCACGCCGTCGAGCTCGATCGTCTTGCTGCTCTTCGCGGTCGAGCGGGTGAGGAAGGTCTCACCGGACGCGAGGTCGCGGAAGACGATCGCGGAGTACTCGGGGTGGATGTCGGTCTTCATGGTCGTGTCCTGTCGTCGATGGTCCTGAACCGCACCTGTCGTCGACGGGAACGGGTGGATGAGGGCGGGCGCACCGCGAACGGGCCCGAACCAGCTACCGAGAATACCAGACCGGCAGCGCGCGCAGAAGTCGCGCCGCGCCCGGATCCCGGAGCCGGGGTCAGCCGCGGGCGCGGGCCGAGAAGCGCCCGTTCTCGCGGGTGAGAGCGATGTCGAGCCCGAAGGTCTCGGCGAGCGTCGCCTCGGTCAGGGACTCGGCCAGCGGGCCCGCCGCCACCACCGCTCCGTCGCGGAGGAGCAGGGCGTGGGTGAAGCCGTCGGGGATCTCCTCGACGTGGTGGGTCACCATCACGATCGCGGGCGACGCCGGGTCCTTCGCGAAGCCGCCCAGCAGCTGGACGAGCTCCTCGCGGGCGCCGAGGTCGAGGCTCGCGGCCGGCTCGTCGAGCAGGAGCAGCTCGGGGTCGGTCATGATCGCGCGGGCGATCTGGACGCGCTTCTGCTCGCCGTCCGAGAGCGTCCCGAAGGTGCGCTCGGCGAGGTGCTCGAGCTTCCACTCGGACAGCACGCGGCGGGCGCGGCGCTCGTCGATCGCGTCGTAGCCCTCGTTCCAGCGGCCGGTGACGGCGTAGGCGGCGGTCATCACGACGTCGAGCACGCTCTCGCCGGCCGGGAGGCGGCGCGCCATCGCGGTCGAGGCGTAGCCGATGCGCGGGCGCAGCTCGAACACGTCGACCCGGCCGAGGGTCTCCTCGAGCAGGTGCGCGGCACCGGTCGAGGGGTAGTTCTGCGCGGCGGCGATCTGCAGGATCGAGGTCTTGCCCGCCCCGTTGGGGCCGAGGATCACCCAGCGCTCGTCCTCGGCCACGTCCCACGACACGTGGTCGAGGATCCGCTTGCCGTTCCGGACGAAGGACACATCGACGAACGAGACAACGCTGGGCATGGGAGCCATTCTAAAGGAGGCGGCCGGGAGGCTCAGACGAGCGAGTCGTAGATCGCCCGGGTGTCCCGCGCGATCTGCGTCCAGCTGAAGTGGCTCTGCGCGCGCTCGCGGCCCGCGGCGCCCATCCGCTTCGCCGTCTCCGGGTCGGCGACGACCTCGGCGAGGGCGGCGGCCAGGTCGGCGACGTAGCGCTCCGGGTCCACGGGGGTGCCGGTGCCGTCGGTGACCTGCTCGATCGGGACGAGACGGCCGGTCACGCCGTCGTCGACGACCTCCGGGATGCCGCCGGTCGCCGTCCCGACGACCGCCGCACCGCAGGCCATCGCCTCGAGGTTGACGATGCCGAGGGGCTCGTAGATCGAGGGGCAGACGAACGTGGTCGCGTTCGTCAGGACCGCGGAGAGCTGGTGGCGCGGCAGGTGCCGGTCGATCCAGACGACGCCGGTGCGCTCCTCCTGGAGGCTGCGGACGAGGGAGGTGACCTCGGCCATGATCTCGGGGGTGTCGGGGGCGCCCGCGCAGAGCACGAGCTGCACCTCGGGAGGCAGGGTCGCCGCGGCGCGGAGCAGGTAGGGCAGGCCCTTCTGCCGGGTGATGCGGCCGACGAAGACCACGGAGGGGCGCGAGGGGTCGATGCCCAGCTCGGCGAGGACGGCCTCGTCCTCGACCGGGTGCCAGGCGTCGAGGTCGATGCCGTTGTAGACCACGTGGACCTTCGCCGGGTCCAGGGCCGGGTAGGAGCGGAGGATGTCCTCGCGCATGCCGCCGGACACCGCGATCACGGCGTCGGCGTTCTCGTACGCCTCCCGCTCGATCCAGCTCGAGACGCGGTAGCCGCCGCCGAGCTGCTCGGCCTTCCACGGACGCAGCGGCTCGAGGCTGTGCGCCGAGACCACGTGCGGGATGCCGTGCAGGAGCTGGGCGAGACGCCCCGCGGCGTTGGCGTACCAGGTGTGGGAGTGGACCAGGTCGGCCCCCGCCGCGTCCTGCGCGATCTGCAGGTCGACCCCGAGGGTCTGCAGCGCGCCGTTGGCCTCGGCGAGCTCCGCGGGGACGGAGTACGCGAACGTGCCCTCCTCCTCGCGCGGCGCGCCGAAGCAGCGCACCACGACCTCCAGGTCGCTGCGCAGCGCCTTGGTGAGCTCGGCCACGTGGACACCGGCTCCCCCGTACACCTCGGGCGGGTATTCCTTGGTCAGCAGATCGACTCGCACCCCCGAACCGTAGTACAGGGCGCTCCCCCGGCGACAGCCGGGGTCCACGGGGAAGCCCGAGCCCCTACTGTGGTGCCATGCAGTCAAAGAAGATCTTCGGCATCGTCCTCGCCGGCGGCGAGGGAAAGCGCCTCATGCCCCTCACGGCGGACCGGGCCAAGCCCGCGGTGCCGTTCGGCGGGCAGTACCGGCTGATCGACTTCGCGCTGTCCAACCTGATCAACTCCGGTCTCACCCAGATCGTCGTGCTGACGCAGTACAAGTCGCACTCGCTCGACCGCCACGTCTCGCAGACCTGGCGCCTCTCCGGGCTCCTGAACTCCTACGTCGCCTCGGTCCCCGCGCAGCAGCGCCTGGGCAAGCGCTGGTTCAGCGGCTCGGCCGACGCGATCCTGCAGAGCCTCAACCTGATCCGCGACGAGAAGCCCGACATCGTCGTCGTGGTCGGCGCCGACCACGTCTACCGCATGGACTTCTCGCAGATGATCGACGCGCACATCACGTCCGGTGCGAAGGCGACCGTCGCGGCCATCCGCCAGCCGATCGAGCTCGCGGACCAGTTCGGCGTCATCCAGCTCGCCGGTGACGAGGCGGGCGACGGCATCGTCCCGACGATGATCTCCGAGTTCCTCGAGAAGCCCAAGGACGCCGTCGGCCTGGCCGACTCCCCGCACGAGGTCCTCGCCTCCATGGGCAACTACGTCTTCGACGCGGACGCCCTGATCGACGCGGTCATCCGCGACGGCGAGTCCTCCACGTCGGACCACGACATGGGCGGCGACATCATCCCCGACTTCGTCGCGCGCGGTGAGGCCGGCGTCTACGACCTCAAGCTCAACGACGTCCCCGGCTCGACCGACCGCGACCGCTACTACTGGCGGGACGTCGGCACCATCGACTCCTTCTTCGAGGCCCACCAGGACCTCATCTCGGCGCTGCCGGTCTTCAATCTCTACAACCAGCAGTGGCCGATCTTCTCGTCGCAGCTGAACTCCCCTCCCGCCAAGATCGTCCGCGACGGCAAGGGCAACATGGGATCGACGGTGGACTCGGTCGTCTCGCTCGGCACCGTGATCTCGGGCGCGCACATCGAGCGCAGCGTCGTCGGGCCCTGGACGGTCATCGAGTCGAACGCGACGGTGACCGACTCGGTGGTCTTCGACAAGGTCCGCATCGGCCCGGACGCGCTGGTCGTCCGCGCTATCCTCGACAAGGACGTCGTCGTCGAGCCCGGTGCTCGAGTCGGCGTGGACCACGACCGCGATCGCGAGCGCGGGTTCACCGTCACCGAGTCGGGCATCACCGTCGTCGGCAAGGGCGTCGTCGTCCACCCGTAGCACCCCCGCGGGTCGAGCTCTGCGCCCCGGCGCGCCCACCCGACCGATCGGACCGGCCCATGAGTGAGCGTCCTGCGACGCCTGCCCGCTTCCTCGTCGTCCTCGACGCGGACTCCACCCTCCTCCAGGACGAGGTGATCGAGCTCCTCGCGGTGCACGCCGGCTCCGAGGAGCGCGTCGCCGCCGTCACGGAGCGGGCGATGCGCGGCGAGCTCGACTTCGGCGAGAGCCTCCGCGAGCGGGTCGCCACTCTCGCCGGGGTCCCGGAGTCGGTGCTCCCCGGTGTGAGCTCGGGCGTCCGCGTCACGCCCGGCGCCGC
>NZ_PSUC01000068.1:0-19613 GCF_002931635.1 Rathayibacter sp. AY2B7
ACGCGCACGTGCGCACCGAAGGGCCGCTGCGCGAGCAGGTGCGCCCGGAGCGCGGCGGCCGCGTCGTCCATCGCGAGCCCCGGCGGCACCCGGAGCGAGCCGTGGAGCGACGCGCGCATCTCCGGCGTCGTGGTCGCCGCGCTGCAGGACGCGTGGGGGCGCTCGCCCGACCTGCTCGGAGGCGGCGGCGGCATCCCCGTCGTCAGCGCCCTCTCCGCGGCGTTCCCGGAGTCGGTCCTCTGCATCACGGCCGTCGCCGACGCCGAGTCGAGGGTCCACGGGCCCGACGAGAACGTCGACCTGCGGGAGCTGGACCGCGCCGTCGCCGCGGAGGCCGCGGTCCTCGACGCCCTGGCCCTGCCGCAGGACTGACGAGAGCCGGCCGCCCCACCGCTCAGCGGGAGGGACGGCCGGCTCGCGTGCGCGTCAACGGCTCAGCGCCGGGCCTTCAGCGTGCGGGTGGCAGCGCACGGCCTTCAGCGCATCGCCTTCAGCACCCGGTCGCCGGCCATCTCGGCGATCATCGACGCCTCGTCCGGGTAGAGGGCGGGGTCGACGCGGTCGAGGCGGAACGGCTCCGGATCGGCGAAGGGCTCGGTGCCGGTGATCATCTCGGCGACGAGACGGCCCATGCCCGGCCCGTGCGTCACTCCGGACTCGTTGTCGCCCGCCAGCACCCAGAGGCCGTCGCACACGGGGACGGGCCCGATGTAGAGGCCGCCGTCGACGGAGTAGACGGGCATGCCCTGGATGATCTCGGCGGTGCCGAGCCCTGCGAGCGCCGGGAACACCTCGGCGACGGACGCCTGGTACTCGCGCTGAGCCTCGATCAGCTGCGGCGAGACGGGGCGGGCGAACGCGCGCTCCAGCCCCTCCTCGCGCTCCAGCACCGAGACACGGCGGTAGGCGAAGCCGCCGCCCCACGAGAACGCGCCGCGCAGCTCGCGCAGCCACAGGCCCAGGTCGAGGCTCTGGATCGTCGGCATCAGCGGCGAGAGGCCGGCCTGCTCCGAGACGAAGCGGGTGGCGACGGTGGGGATGAGCGGGAGCGCCCGGCCCGCGGTGCCCAGGAGCGCCGGGGTCCAGGCTCCGGCGGCGAGCACCACGGTCGCCGCGTCGACGACGCCCGCCGTGGTCTCGACACCGGTCACCCGGTCGCCGTCCCGGCGGATCCCGGTCGCCTCGGTGCCCCACGAGAAGCGGACGCCCAGCGCCTCCGCGCGGCGGAGGACCTCCTGGAGCGCGAGCCCGGTGGTGACCTGGATCGCCTCGGGGAGCAGCACTCCGCCGACGACGCTCGCCGGGTCGACCGCGCCGAAGGTCATCGACGCGACCTCGTCCGCGTTCAGCGCGCGGGTCCCCGGGGACGCCAGCGGGTGGCGCACGATGCCCTCGACGAGGGTGGTGAGGGTCGTCTCGGTGCGGGCGATCGCGATGTTGCCGTTGGCGGCGAACTCGATCTCGACGCCGGCGTCGTGCAGGCCCCGGTAGAAGGAGAGGCCGTACTCCTCGAGGGGCACGGCGTGGGTGCCGATCCGGCGGTTGCTGTCGGCGCCGTAGCGGGCGACGAAGCCGGCTCCGGCCGGGGTGGTGCCGCTCAGCGGCGAGCCGGCGTCGATCACCGTGACGTCGCGGGCGCCGAGCTCGATCAGGTGGAGGGCGGCCGAGGCGCCGATGATGCCCGCGCCGACGACGCAGACGGGTCCAGGATTCGAAGGCATGCCCGATGGTAGGCAGAGCGGGGGTCCCGGGGGCACGTGCTGCTGTCGAAGGGGCGGAGGGGGCGGCTCGACGGCTGTCGGAGGGTCAGCCCTCGGTGATCCGGACGTAGGGCGACATCCGGAACCAGAGCTGCAGCATCAGCCGGGTGTCGCCGTCGGCGAGGTCGAGCCCGGTCGTCTCGGCGAAGCGCCCGAGCCGGTAGTAGACGGTGGTGCGGTGCAAGTGCAGGTCGGCGCCGGTCTGCACGACGTTGCCCGCGTTCGCGAGGAAGGTCCGCACCGCGAGGATGTTGTCCTCGGACTGCTCCTGCATGGCCCGCCCGAGCTCGGGCGGCACCAGGTGCGACCGCAGCGCCTCGGGGAGCAGCGCCGCGAGCATCCCGTCGAGCCCCGACTCGTCCCAGCGGACCGCGCCCGCCTCCGTCGCTCCCGCGACCCGCGCCGCGCACTCGGCCTGCTCGTGCGAGTGCAGCACGCCGTCGAGCCCGGGCACGAGTGCCCCGACCCCGATCGTCGCCGCGATGCCCGCGCCGTCGAGGCCGCGGCGGAGCGACTCGACGAGCGCGGCGATCCGGTCCTCGGCGGGCGCGACCGAGTAGCCGACCAGCACGACCACGCCCTGGTCGGTCCGCGCGACGGCGGCACCGGAGCTGTGCTGGGCGACGGCCCGCGCGATCACCCGGACCGGGGCGCCGATCGAGCGGTCGCCCTCGCCCTTCGCGATCACCAGGCCGAGCACCTGGTACGCGACGCAGCCGCGGAAGATCCCCGCGGCCGCGATCTCCTCGGCCGCGTCGACCCGGTCGTCCGACCGGTCCGAGAGGAGCGCGAGCACCTGCGCCTCGACCTGCTGGAGGCCGTCGTCGAAGGTCATCGCGCGGCGGACGAGCACGGTCCGCATGTCGTCGACCGCGCGGTCGACGGCGTCGAAGTCCGCGGCCGTGAGGGTCTCGTCGTCGATGATCCAGATCACCGCGGCGAGCTCGCGGTCGACCCGCACGGGAGCGACGTACCGCCGCCGGAGGCCCAGCTCGGGCGCCGCGTCGGTGAAGAACGCCGCGGTCGCGCGCAGTACGCCGGCCCGCCGGGCCCACTCCGCCCGCTCCGGCGTGACCGAGCGCCCCACCAGCGACTCCACCCGGGCGGAGTCCTCGTCGCCGAAGTGGGCGCTGTGCGCGAGGAGCTGCAGCTCCGCGTCGTCGACGGCGACCGAGCGCCCCAGCACCCCCGCCAGGCGCTCGACGATGTTCTGGAGCGGCTCGGGCGAGAATCCTTGGCCTTCGGGCGGCATCGTCTGCTCCTCCTGGACGGATGCTCCGGCGGCACCGTGGCTTCACCGTAGACCAGCGCGGCGCCTGCGCCGACGAACCGGCGGTGCGGATCCGGGCGGGGCGGCGAGCGCCGCGCACAGCACGACGCCGGCCCCGCGGGAGGGAGCCGGCGTCGTGCCGTCGTGGTCCGTGGCTACTCGAGCAGCTTGCCCGCGGTGGCGACCTCGCCGCTGATCAGCGCCTGGATCTCCTGCGGCACCGCGGGGATCTCCTCGCGCGTGATCCCCGTGGAGGGCGACCAGACGAGGTTCACCTGGAGGGCCGGGTCGATGTCCGGGTAGTCGCTGCGGTTGTGGCAGCCGCGGCTCTCCCGGCGCTCGAGCGCTGCCTCGAGGGTGGCCCGCGCGGCCATCGCGGCCGACTTGAGGTCGAAGGCGTGGGCGAGGTCCTGGAAGCCGGCGATGTCCGGGTGCACGCCGATGTCGGCGATGCGCGCCTCGATCGCGTCCAGCTCGGCGAGCCCGGCGAGCAGGCCCTCCTCGTCGCGGACGACTCCGGCGTGCTCGGTCATCGTGTTGCGGATCGCGCGCTGCA
Organism: Rathayibacter sp. AY2B7; assembly: GCF_002931635.1. NCBI lineage: Bacteria > Bacillati > Actinomycetota > Actinomycetes > Micrococcales > Microbacteriaceae > Rathayibacter > Rathayibacter sp. AY2B7. Next base: position 3,587 of record NZ_PSUC01000068.1, read on the forward strand.
GAGCGCGGACGTTCTCGGTGCCGTCGGCCGCGAGCAGGCCGGCGATCTCGTCGCGGGCGACCTGGACGGACGCGGCCGAGCGCGTCTGGGCGGTCAGTGAGGCGGAGTACTCCGCCGCCGCCTGCCCGACGATCCGGCCGAACACCAGCAGCTCGATCAGCGAGTTGCCGCCGAGGCGGTTGGCGCCGTGCAGTCCGCTGGAGGCCTCTCCGATCGCGTAGAGCCCGGGGACGTCGGTGCTGTGGTCGTCCGAGCGCACCCAGACCCCGCCCATCGAGTAGTGCGCCGTGGGCGCGATCTCGATCGGGTCCTTCGTGATGTCGAGCATCTGCAGCTCGAGCATCGTCTGGTACACCCGCGGCAGCCGGGTCATGATCGTCTCGCGCGGCAGGTGCGAGACGTCGAGCCAGACCCCGCCGTTGGGCGTGCCGCGACCCTCCTTGATCTCGGTGTAGCAGGCGAGGGCGACGCGGTCGCGGGTCGAGAGCTCGAGGCGCTCGGCGTCGTACTTGCCCATGAAGCGCTCGCCGAGGCCGTTGCGGAGGATGCCGCCCTCGCCGCGCGCGGCCTCGGAGATCAGCGTGCCGGCCGCGTTCTCGGGCTCGATGATGCCCGACGGGTGGAACTGGACGAGCTCGGGGTCGCGCAGGCGCCCGCCGGCCTCGACGGCCAGGCGGAACGAGTCGCCCGTGTTCTCGTCGCGGCGGGAGGAGGTGCGGCGCCAGATGCGGTTGTGCCCGCCCGCGGCGAGGATCACCGCATCCGCGTGGATCAGGTAGCGGGTGCCGTCGACGAGGTCGAAGCCGTAGGCGCCGAACACGGCTCCGTCCTCGTTGACGAGGATGCGCGTGACGTACACGGTGTCCAGGATCGGGATCTCGAGCTGGGCGGCCCGGTTGACGAGCGTGCGCTGGATCTCGAGGCCGGTGTAGTCGCCCGCGAAGGCGGTCCGGCGGTAGGTGTGCGCGCCGAAGAAGCGCTGCGAGATGCGGCCGTCGTCCTCGCGGGCGAACGGCATGCCGTAGCGCTCGAGGTCCTGGATGCCGCGGGCGGCGTTGGAGGTGACGATCTCGACCGTGTGCGGGTTGGCGAGCTGGTAGGACTCGGTGATGGTGTCGGCCGCGTGCTGCTGCCAGCTGTCGTCGGGGTCCATCGTGGCGAGGGCGGCGTTGATGCCGCCGGCGGCGAGGGAGGTGTGCGCGTCCGACTTCGAGCGCTTGCCGAGCGCGAGGACGTCCACGCCCGCCTCGGCGAGCTCGATCGCAGCGCGCAGGCCCGATCCGCCGGTGCCGATGACGAGGACGGAGGTGGAGATCCGACGCTCCGGTGCGGTGGTCTCTGAAGTGGTCATGCCTCCACGCTAGGCACGGCGCTTCGATTACTCCAATGCATAATGCTGGGCACCGCCATGCGCGTACAGTATGCATGTGGATCTCGAGCAGCTCACCGGTTTCGTCGAGGTCGCCCGCCTCGGCAGCTTCACCCGCGCCGCGGAGGAGCTGCATCTCGCGCAGCCCTCGCTGAGCCGCCGGATCGCCGCGCTGGAGCAGGACCTCGGCTCCGAGCTCTTCCACCGGGCGCGCTCCGGCAGCACCCTCACGCCGGCCGGCGAGCTGCTGCTGCCGCTCGCCCGGCGCATGCTCGCCGACGCCGGATCGGTGCGCCGCGAGCTGGCCGAGCTGGCCGGGCTCGAGCGCGGCCGTGTGCGGTTCGGCGCGACGCCGACGCTCTGCATCAGCCTCGTCGCGGAGGTGCTGCACGCCTTCCACTCCGCGCATCCCGCCGTGGAGCTGCACCTCGCCGAGGACGGGTCGCGGAGCCTCTTCGACCGGCTGGCACGGGGCGAGCTCGACCTGGCGCTGGTGACGACCTCGACCGCGGCCGCTCCCGGCGCCTTCACGGTGACGCCGCTGCTCGTCGAGGAGCTCGTCGTGGTCTCCTCCGCCGCGGAGCCTCCCCTCGCCGCGACCGGCGCGCTCGACCTGGCGGCGGTCGCCCGCCTCCCGCAGATCGTCTTCAACTCCAGCTACGACCTGCGCCGCACGACCGACGCCGCGTTCGCCGCCGCGGGCCTGGAGCCGGACGTGGTGCTGGAGGGCGCCGAGATGGACGCGGTTCTGCGCTTCGCCGAGCGGGGCCTCGGGGTCGCGGTCGTCCCGGCGATGGTGCTGCAGGGGCGCCCGGGGCTGCGCTCGATCCGCCTCGAGGAGCCGACGCTCGAGAAGCCCACGCTGACCCGGACGATCAGCCTCGCGCGCCCGGCGGACCTCGCGCCGACCGCCGCGGCGCGGGTCATGCAGCGCACCATCGCGGCGACCGCCCGCGCCTTCGCCGCCCAGGCCGGCGGCACGATGCGCCTGGCCGACAGCCGCTGACCGAGCGGGGGTCTCGAGACGCCGCTGCTCGACCAGCAGGACGGCGGACATGCTGATCGAGCAGCCCCGGAGGGCGTATCGAGATCCCCCCGCACGCGCAGGAGCGCCCCCGGCCCCGCAGGGCCGGGGGCGCTCCCCGATGGTTCAGCCGTGCGCTACGAGCACGGGCGCGCCCCGTACGGAGCGCTCACCTCCGTCTCGACGGGGGCGCCGTTCATCGTGGCCGTGGCCTCGACGGTCACCGCGCCGGCGGGCAGGTTCGCCTGACGGGTGGTGAAGGCGTGCGACACGGTCTTGCCGGGCGCCACCGAGGTGAACGACTTCGTGCCGGACGTCGACGTGAAGGTCACGCCGACGGGGACGTCGGAGCCGTTGCTCGCCTGGACGGTGACGATCGCCTTGCCCGCGATGCAGCGGGTCGCCGCGCTCGCCGTGATGTCGAGCGCCGGACCAGCCTCGCCCTCGGTGAAGGCGAAGGTGTCGAGCTCGAACAGGTCGCCGGAGGGTCCGGAGTAGCTGAAGAACACGTCGTGCACTCCGGTCGCTCCGGTCAGCGCGGCGCTGACGTCGGTCCACTCGCCGGTCGTCCCGTTCACCGCGACGGTGCCCGCGACGGGCCCGGTCTCGGAGTCGAGGCGGACGGTGACGGTGCCGCCGGCCTGCAGCGCCTTGGCCTTCGCGGTGAACGTCGCGGCTCCGGTGTCCCCGAAGTCGACGGCGGACAGCGCGGTCCAGTCGCCGTTGTCGAGGTCCTTCAGCACGAGGTTCTGGGTCGCGCCCGCGGCGGGGGTGCCGAGCGGCGCCGTCGCGATGCCCTTGCTCCAGCCGATGGTCTCGGCCGGGAAGGTGCGGTACGGATCGAAGTCCTTCACCTGGTCGACGCCCTTGTAGTCGCCGACCACCTGCTGCACCGTGCCGTCGGCGTTGAACCGCAGCTCCTGGATGTGCGGGCTGCGGTACCCCTGGGTGGTGTCGCCGTTGATCCGCTTGTTGAGCGTCGGCGCGTGGTACGTGAAGTAGTACTTGCCGCCGAGCTCGAAGACCGACTGGTGGTTGTTGCCGCCGGTGCCGGCTCCGAAGAAGCGGCTCTGGTTCGGGAACATCACGCCGGCGTAGTTCTCCTTGGGCCAGGACATCGGGTCGTCCGAGATCATGTAGCCGATCTCGCCGCCGCCCGGGTAGCCGGGCTCGCGGGTCTGGTTGCCGCCGAAGTCGTTGCCGCCGAAGTGGGACGAGTACGAGAGGTAGTACTTGTCCTGGCGCTTGAACACCTGGGCCGCCTCGAACGCGACGGGCGCGTCCACGACGGCGGAGGTGCCCTGGGTCGAGATCATGTCGTCGCCGAGCTCGATCACGCGGATGTTCTTCGGGTTGTTGAAGCGCTCGGCCGCGGGGAGCGCGGTCGAGGCGGGTCCGCCTCCGAAGAACAGGTAGCCCTGGCCGTCGTCGTCGACGAGCGGTGCCGGGTCGAACTTCCACGCGACCGCCTCGGCGCCCGGGGTGGACGCGTTGATGAGCGTAGAGGTCCGCTGGCTGGTCCACGGGCCCACCGGCGAGTCGCCGGTGATCACGTTGCTGGAGCCGCCGCCGTTGGCGTAGTAGAGGAAGTACTTGTCGACGCCGTTCACGGTCTTCTTCGCCATGCCGGGAGCCCACGAGTTGCCGGTGTAGGGCGCGACTCCGGTGGAGCCGGCGACCTGGATCTCGCCGTGGTCGGTCCAGTTGACGAGATCGTCCGAGGAGATCACGGTGATCTGGTTGATCTTGCCGTAGTCGATGCCCGCCGAGACGCCCGTGGCGGGGTTCGGAGCGTAGCCCTGGGTGTCGTTCGTCATGTACATGTACACGCGGCCGTTCTCGACGAAGCCGAAGCCGTCGGCGCCGAACTTCCAGCCCATGAGCGGGTTGTGGTCGCCCGGGATCTTGCCCACGACCTCGATGGTGCGCGAGGCGGGCGCGGGCGGCGCCGCTCCGACCAGCGAGACGTCGTCGAGCTTGTAGTCCATGAGGTGCGTCTCGGGCGCGGCCGAGGGAGTCGCGGTCCACGGCGTCTCGAAGAAGAGGCGCGCGGTCGCGACGCTCTGCCCGGCGGGGATGGTGAACGATCCGTTGATCGTCGCCCACTGCCCCTTCGTGGCGGTGACGCTCGCGAGGTTCGTGTAGGTGCCTCCGCCGTAGTGCATGGTGGCGAAGAACTGCTTGGTCGCGGGGCTCGCGGCGTTCTCGTACTTGATCTGCGCCTTGACCTGGTAGGTCTGGCCGGCGACGACCTTGCCGCTGAGGTCCTGCATGGCGCCCGCGCCGGTGGTCGTGCGGCCGGTGACGAGCGCTGCGGCGGTGCCGGTGCGCGCATCCGTGGTCGTCGCGATGGTGCCGGCGTCGGCGGCGTTGCCGTTGTTGACGAACCAGCTGCTGATGCCGCTCTCGAAGCCGCCGTTGACGATGAGCTCCGCCTCAGCGGCGGACGAGGTCTGGGCGGCGAAGGGTGCCACCAGGAGCGCGGTCAGCGCGGCCGTGGCCAGCAGCCTCAGCCGCAACCGCCCCTTCGGAGCGGCTTCTCGTTGTGGTGATCTCACGGATCCTCCTTGATCGTGTCGTGCAGGAGATCGTCGGCGACGGGTGCCGCTGACGCGTTCGGGGGCGGGGGCGGCCGCGCGGGCCGCCCCCGGAGTGCTCAGCCGCAGGACGCGGCCGGGTGGGGCGCTCTCACCGTGGTCGTCACCGGCTCGCCGTCGAGGGTGGCGGTCGCGGTCACGACCACCTCTGCGGCGGGGACCGAGGCCGCCCGCGTGGTGAAGGCGTGGCTCGTCGTGGCGCCGGGTGCGAGCGCGGCGACCGTCTTCGTGCCGGAGGCGCTCTCCATCCGGAGGGCGACGGGCACGTCGTCGGCGTTCGTCGCCCGCACGGTCACGACGACCTTCCCCGCGATGCAGCGGGTCGCGGCGGCGGCGGTCACATCGAGCGACGCCTCCTTCAGCGTCCCGAGGCGGGCCAGCTGGTAGCTGAGCGCGCGCTCCGGGGCGTCGATCTGGTTCTGCGTTCCCGCGGTGCCGACCGCCTGCGCCTTCGCGAGGACCGACTGGAGGTCGGACCAGGCGTCGGCCGGGTAGTCGTCGGAGCGGAGCGTCGCCGCGTGGGCGACGGCCGCGTCGAGCTGCGAGCGGTCGAGCGCCTTCCCCTCCGAGGAGAGGGTGTCGCTCAGGAGGAACTCGTCGACGTCGACGTGGCCGCCGGCGGTCTTCGTCGCGTAGCTGAACAGCCCGAGGCGGTGGCCCATGAAGTGCGTGAGCTGACCGTCGAGGGTCTGCGGGCCGACGCGACTGCCGAGCTTCGTCCAGCTCGTCCCGTCGAGGCTGTACGAGAAGGTCGTCCAGAGCTGTCCGGCCGGAGCCGAGAGCTCGAGATCGGCCTTCAGGCGCACCTGCGAGGCGTCGCCGAGGGCGGCGGTGGTGCCGGGCAGGAAGGACTCCACGGCCGCCTGGTCGAACGTGGTCGCGAACGGCTGACTGCGGTTCACGACGCCGACGGTGGTGACGCCGTCCACGCGCTTGACCGCGACGTACGAGAAGCCGCGGTTGTAGGCCGCGAGCCCGGCGACATCGCCGTCCTTCATCCCGGAGACGTCGAACGCCGCCTCCGCCGACTGCTTCGGAGCCACGATGCGCTGGGAGAGCGTGTTGCGCGCCTCCTCCAGGTACGTCATCTCGGGCGAGCCCGAGAGACGCGTGTGCGCGGCCGTTCCGCTGAGCACCTTCCCGTTGGTGAGGCGGAGCCAGCCCTCGCGCTCGGTCAGCGACCAGTAGCGGTTGTCGGGGGCGTGGTTCCACTGCCAGGGGAGGGCGAGGGTCGAGCCGTTCGGCTCGATCTCGGCGGCCGTCGGGCGCTCGAGGGTGGGGGCGGCGCCGACGAGCGAGACGTCGTCGAGCAGGTACTCGGTGCTCGAGGACGCCGGCTGCGGGTTGCCCCACGGCGTCTCGACGGCGAACTTCACGCTGCCGACGTTCGCGGTCTCGGGCACCGTGTAGGTCCCCGTGATCGTCGTCCACCGCCCCTGCGTGACGGCGGCGGACGCCATCGTCACGGGTCCCGCGCCGAAGTCGGCGCAGAGGTTGAAGCGGACCGACGCGGGGCCGGTCGTGTACTTCACCTTCGCGGACACGGTGTAGGTCACGCCGCGCTGCAGCTTGTTCGCGAGCACCTGGCTCGGGCCTGAGCCGTTGAGCGTGCGGGTGCCCACGCGGAGCGCGGCGGTGCCGGACGCCGGGTCGGTCGTGTCGGCCGACAGCGTCGCGCCGAACTGGCCGGCCCACGGCGCCGTCCCCGACTCCGCTCCTGGGTTCTGGAGCAGCTGCACGCCGAGCAGCGACGCGTCGTAGGCGGGCGCGGGCGGGATCGTCCACGACTCGTCCTGGTAGGCCTTCGCCGGGGCGTCGTTGTCGAAGTCGTCCGAGACGACGATGCTCTTCTGCCGCTCGAACAGCTCCTCCTCGGGGCTGAGGCGGATCGGCTTCGGGAAGCTCCCGCCCACCGGCACCGAGCCGTTCGTCCCGAACGTCGGCCAGCCGTCCTTCCACGTCGCCGGGATGAGCCCGGGGATGCGGCCGGTCGGGAAGCTGTCGCGGAAGAACATGCCGTGCCAGGCGGTCGAGCCGTCCTCCTTGGCGATCGGCACGAGGCTCCCCTGGGCGAAGCCGCTGGAGTTCAGCACGCCCTTGCCCTCGTAGGGGTTGCTGCCGTCGGCGGTCGCGTAGCGGCCCAGCAGCTCGGACGAGCGGAACAGCGCCACCTGGCGGCCCTGGCCCGAGGGCCAGGTGATGATGACGATGTAGTACTGCCCGTCGATGTACTGCACCTGCGCGCCCTCGAAGAGGCCGCCGAGGTAGCCGGCTCCCGGGTAATCGGAGGTGCGGAGGATGTTCGGATACTCGGCGACGACGGTCGTCAGGTCCTCGCTCAGCTTCACGGCGCTGGTGGATCCGGAGCCGTAGAAGATGTACGGCGTGCCGCCGTCCGCGTCGTCGAAGAAGAGCGACGGGTCGTGGAAGGCGCGGCCGAGGGCCGTGCGCGTCCAGGCTCCGTCCTCGATGTCGTCGGTCGAGTAGAGGTAGGAGCCGCCGAGATTGTTGGTGTTGAAGACCGCGTAGTAGCGGCCGTCGTGGTATCGCAGCGACGAGGCCCACTGGCCGTTGCCGTAGGAGTTCTGCCCGTTCCGGAGCGAGAAGCGGTCGCCGATCTCGAGCCGGTCGAAGACGTAGTTGACGATCTCCCAGTTGACGAGGTCGTAGGACTTCATGATCGGGGCGCCCGGGCTCAGGTGCATCGTGGTGCTGATCATGTAGTAGATGTCGCGGCCCTCGTCGTTCTCGGCCGCGGGCACGCGCTCGACGCTGACGTCGGGCACGTCGGCGTTCAGCAGCGGCACGGAGTAGGTGCCGTCACCGCGGTCCGTCGACGTGTACGAGGCCTTCGGCGACCACGCGCCGGCCGCGGTCGCCGGAGCCGCGCCGGAGGCGAGCAGGCCCGCCGCGAGGAGGGCGCCGATCGCCGTGGAGGCGACTGCGCGCATCGGGGTCATTCGAACAGCGACAGCGTCAGGACGGAGGAGTAGTCGCCGGGGGCGACGTCGGCCTCGGTCTTCAGGGTGAGGCCCGCGGACACGGTCCAGGACCCGTCCGTCGCGGTCTCCTGCGAGTCGAGCGACAGCGCGAGCAGCTCCTGGTCGAACAGGCCCACGGCGTCGGCGCCCTCGTCGAGGATCGTGTCGACCGGGTCGCCCTCGGACACGAGGCCCGACTCGCCGCCGTCCACGAGGACGGGCGTCCAGCCGAGGTGGTCGGAGGAGATGTCCTCCTGGTCCGCGTCGCCGGTGAAGGCGCTCGCCGAGCCGAGGACGTACCAGCCGGCTCCGGCCGGGATCTCGTCGACGGTCCGGGTGTCCGTCACGGTCACGTCGGGCAGCTGCCCCGTGAAGGCACGCACGGTCGGGGTGGAGCCCTCCTCGGCGAGCGTGGCGGAGGTGCCGTCGATCGACATCGAGAGGGCGCCGGGCTGCTCCAGCTCCTCGATGCTGACGTTCACGTCGACGTCGTCGGAGCCGTACTCGGTGTCGGCGGCCGCGGCCGCGGCGGCGACGCCGGACAGGAGCAGGCAGCCGGCGAGAGCGGCGCCCGAGCGGACGAGCCAGAGGGGTCGGGGGGTGCGTCGCGTGGACATGGTGTTCCTCACTCGATCGGCATCGTCGCCGATCAGGTCGAGCGCCGGACGGCGCGGAGTGGTGGCGCGGCCCGAGGCCGCGAGAGGACGGAGCGCGGCGCAGCCCGAGGGGCGTTCGGCCGCGCCTGGAGCGCAGGACGCGCGGAGAGCGGCGGACGGCTCGTGCGCGGCGGCTTCCACAGCGTGGCCACGCGAGCTCCAGCTCTCGACCCCCTCAGCACTGAGGGGAGAAAGGCTGCCCGACACTCGTCTCTCTCGACTGCTGAGCTTTCCCTCAGCTAGTCTTGCGGGCAATGTTACCGGGAACATTCCCGATTGCAAGGACGTGTTCTCAACCGTCCGGAGCAGCGCAGCGAGGAGATCACCGCGTTCCGCCGCGGCCGGGCGGGGACGGCGGGAGGGGACGAGGATGTCCGCAGGGGCGGCGACGGCGGAGGCCGAGCAGGAGGTCGTGACGACGGAGTGCGCGGAGCGCTCGGGCGTCATCGGCGTGCTCCTGGGCGATTTCGAGCCGTTCGGCACGGAGGTGCTGCAGGGAGTGGCGACGGCGCTGCGGGGGACCCGGTTCGACCTCCTCGCCGGCAGCGGGGCGAGCCGCCGGGGCCGGGCGGGATGGGAGCAGGAGTCCCTGCGGCGCCTCACCGAGGCGCACGTAGCGGGGGCGATCCTGGTGACTCCCTCCGGCGTGATCCCCTCGTCGGACCTGCCGCTCGTCGTCGTGGATCCGCTGACCGCGCAGACCGAGCTGCACTCGGTGGCGACCGACGACTTCGGCGGAGCGCAGCTGGCGACGAGCCACCTGATCGGGCTCGGCCACCGCCGCATCGGCTTCGTCGCGGGCCGCCCCGACCTGGAGTCGTCGCACCGGCGCGGCGCCGGCTACCAGCGGGCGCTCGCGGACGCCGGCCTCCCCTACGACCCCGCGCTCGTACGGGTCGGCTACTACCGGCACGACCCCTCCCTCGTCGCCGCCCACGAGCTGCTGCTGCTGCCCGACCGGCCGACGGCGGTCTTCGCCGCGAACGACGCCTCCGCCATCGCCGTGATCGAGGCGGCCCGGGCGCTGGGCCTCTCGGTGCCGGGGCGGCTGTCGGTCGTGGGCTACGACGACGTGCCCGACGCCTCCCGGGTGGTCCCCGCGCTCACGACGGTGAGGCAGCCGCTGCACCGCGTCGGGCGCGCTGCCGCCCGGGCGCTCCTGACGCTCATCGACGGCGGGAGCGTGGCCGAGCCGCACGTGCGGCTGCGCAACAAGCTCGTGCTCCGCGGGTCGACGGCGCCTCCCGCCGAGGGCCCGCCGTCCGGCTGACTCCTCCCCCTCCCCCAGCCGACGGGAATACGCTCGGCGCATGAACCAGCAGCGCACTCCGGTCACGGTCACGGTCACGGGAGCGGGAGGCGCCATCGGCTACGCGCTCCTGTTCCGCATCGCCTCGGGTCAGCTCCTCGGGCCGGACGTCCCCGTCCGCCTGAACCTGCTCGAGATCCCCTCCGGCCTCCGCGCGGCCGCGGGCACGGCGCTCGAGCTGCAGGACGGCGCCTTCCCCCTCCTCCGCGGGATCGAGGCGACGGACGACCCGGCCGCCGCGTTCGACGGCGCGAGCGTCGCCCTCCTCGTGGGCGCCCGGCCGCGCAGCGCGGGCATGGAGCGCGCCGATCTGCTCGCCGCGAACGCGGGCATCTTCGGACCTCAGGGCGACGCGCTGAACGCGCACGCCGCCTCCGACATCCGCGTGCTGGTCGTCGGCAACCCGGCCAACACCAACGCCTGGATCGCGCGGCGCAGCGCCCCGGACATCCCCGCCGGCCGCTTCACCGCGATGACGCGCCTCGACCACAACCGGGCGCTCGCGCAGCTCGCCGCGAAGCTCGACGCCCCCGTCGACGCGATCGAGGGCGTCGCGATCTGGGGCAACCACTCCGCCTCGCAGTACCCCGACGCGACGCACGCCACCGTCGGCGGACGGCCGGTGCCCGAGCTGGTCGACGCCGAGTGGCTGCACACGGAGTTCGAGCCGCGGGTCGCCAAGCGCGGCGCCGAGATCATCGAGGTCCGTGGAGCCTCCTCGGCCGCGTCCGCCGCCTCCGCCGCGATCGACCACGTGCGCGACTGGGTCGACGGCACGTCGTGGACCTCGGCCGCCGTCGAGTCGGACGGCTCCTACGGGGTGGAGGAGGGGCTGATCTCCTCGTTCCCGGTCCGCTCCGTCGACGGCGAGTGGCGGATCGTCGAGGGGCTCGAGATCGACGCGCACTCCCGCGCGCGGATCGACGAGTCCGTGCTCGAGCTGCGCGCCGAGCGCGACCAGGCGCTGGCGTTCCTCGCGTCCTGACGCGCCCCTGCCCGTCCTGTCTCCGCGGGATGCCACTCCGGTACGCCTCGCGCGGCGTGTCGCGTACCGGAGCGGCGTCTCGCGGAGGGGTCAGCGGCGCTTCTCCGGAGTGGGGAGGGTGCCGGAGGCGCGGGCGGCCTCGTACCAGGCGTGCGCCTCCTCCTGGCGCTCCGCCTCGGCGCCGGTCGCGATCGCCGCGCGCACGTGCTCGGGCCCGTAGCCGAACGACGCGACCAGGTCGGCGGCGTGCGGGCGGATGCGCGCGAGCAGGCGGTCGATGTAGGACGTCACCGCGATCGCTCGCTGCGACGACAGGCGCCCGTGGATGAGGTACCAGTCGAGGTGCTTCTCGATCAGACTCAGGCCGAACAGGTCGCGGAGCCAGGTGAGGACGGTGCGCGTGCCCGCGTCCTCGACGCCGGCGAGCGCCTCCGTGAACGCCTCCCACTGCAGCAGCTCGGTGTGCGCGCGCGCCGCCTCGATGAGCTCGCTCTGGTGCGCGTTGAACAGGCGTGCCGCCTCGTCGGAGGGCAGCTTCGACGCCGGGCGCAGCCGTGAGGCGATCCCCGCGACCATGCTCTCGACGCGGCCGGTGAGCAGCTCGCGCTGGTCCTCCCGCAGCTGGCCGACCGAGCGGGCCGTCGATCCGCGATCGGCGACGACCTGGGCCAGACGGCGCAGACCCGAGTTGTCGACGGTCGCCCCCGCGACCTGCGAGGCGGCGTAGCGCGCCAGCTCCGCGGGCTGGGCGCCCTTGAAGCGGCGTCCGACGTCGGTCAGCAGGCGCTTGGCGACCAGCTGGAGGAGCACGGTGTTGTCGCCCTCGAAGGTCGCGTAGACGTCGAGGTCGGCGCGCAGCTGCGTGAGCCGGTTCTCGGCGAGGAAGCCCGCGCCTCCGCAGGCCTCGCGCGCCTCCTGCAGCGTGTCGAGAGCGTGCCAGGTCGAGAGCGCCTTCAGCCCCGCGGCGAGGGTCTCGAGGTCCTGCCGCGACTGCTCGGTGTCGTTCGCGCCGGAGAAGACCTCGTCGAACGCCGTCAGCAGCTTCTCGTGCGCGAAGGCGGCGGCGTAGGTGGTGGCCAGGCGCGGCAGGAGGCGGCGCTGGTGCCGCTGGTAGTCGAGCAGCACCTCCTCCCGCTCGCCGCCGCCGGTGAACTGGCGGCGCTGATCGCCGTAGGTGACGGCGACCGTCAGCGCGATCTTCGCCGCGGCGACCGAGGCTCCGTCGAGCGAGACGCGGCCCTGCACGAGCGTGCCGAGCATGGTGAAGAATCGGCGGCCCGGGCTCGCGATCGGCGAGGAGTAGGTGCCGTCGGCGGCGACGTCGCCGTAGCGGTTCAGCAGGTTCTCGCGCGGGACGCGGACGCCGTCGAAGTGGAGGCGGCCGTTGTCGATCCCGTTCAGACCGCCCTTGAGGCCGTCGTCCTCCCCGCCGACGCCCGGCAGGAACGCGCCCTGCTCGTCGCGGATCGGGACGAAGAAGGCGTGGACGCCGTGGTTCACCCCTAGGGTGACCAGCTGCGCGAAGACGACCGCCGCGCGCCCGTCCACCGCCGCGTTGCCGAGGTAGTCCTTCCAGGCCGCGCGGAACGGCGTCCGCAGCACGAACTCGCCGTCCTCGTAGGTGGCGGTCGTGGCGATCGACGCGACGTCGGAGCCGTGCCCGGTCTCGGTCATCGCGAAGGCGCCCGGGATCTCGAGGCTCATGATCCCCGGCAGCCACTTCTCGTGGTGCGGGCGGGTGCCCAGGTGCAGGACCGCGGCGCCGAAGAGCCCCCACTGCACGCCGGACTTGATCTGCAGGGAGGGGTCGGCGGTGACCAGCTCCTCGAAGCCGGCGATGTTGCCGCCGTGGTCGGCCTCCCCGCCGAGGTCGACCGGGAAGGCGCGGTGCACGCCGCCCTCGGCCGCGAGCACGCGCATCTGCTCCGAGACGCGGAGGCGGTGCTCCTTCATCGGGAGGCCGTCGGTGCGGTGCAGCTCGGGGCGGGCGGTCAGGGCGCGGCTGGCGAGGCGCTGCTCGCGCCAGGCGCCGAGCAGGGTCTCGCCGAGGGCGGCGACGTCGACAGCGGGGGCGCCGTCCTCGTCCAGGCGCGCGTCGACCTCGGAGCCGAGGGAGTCCACCGGCGGCGTGGGCGCGATGGAGCCCGAGCGGGATCGCCGGGCCCGCGTGCGTCCGGTGGCCGCCCGGTCGGCGGCGTCGGCGGCGGAGCGGGGGTGGGGAGCGGTGCTGACCATGGTGTTCGTGTCCCTTCGACCGTCTGCGGTTCGGGCCGCTCCCGGCGCGTCGTGCGCCGACGGGCGCGGCAGCGGAGGCGGTCCTCGCACGGTAGGTCGCGCGACGGCGCGGCGGAAACGTTCCGTCGCCCGGGCACAAACGGCGCCGGGCGGAGGCGGAAGCGCGTTGTCGGAACCGACCAGGCGGAGGCGGGGCGCCTCGTCTGTGCGCTGGACGGGCTGTCCCTGCCGACGGGAGCGGAGGAGGGGGCGGCTCGTCCGTGTGCTGAACGGGCTGTCCCTGCGGACCCCAGCGGAGGAGGGGCGCCTCATCGGAGGACGCGTCGCTAGTCTCTCGGCATGAGCGAGCCGCCGCTGCCTCCCCCTCCGCCCGCCCGACAGCCGGCGGCCGGGCCGCCCGTGGTCGGCTCGCCCGCGCCTCTCGGGACTCCGGGTGCGCCGCCCTCGGACGTCGCGGCAGCGCCTCCCGGGCCTCCCGTCGCGCCGGAATACCGGGTGCCGGAAATCAGGACTCCGGGATCCGGGGCGCCGGGATCCGGGGTGCCGCATCGGCGTCCGGTCCGCGTCTGGGACCTGGTGCTGACGATCGTGCTGATCCTCGTGGCCTCCGCGGTGACGCTGCTGCTGTCGTTCTTCGGGCTGTTCTTCGCGATGGCCAGCGACTCGTGCGGCGGATCGAACGCCTGCGACATCGGCCTGATCGAGGGCGGGATGGTCCTCGCCGCAGGAGGAGTGTGGGTCCCGTTCGTCGCGGCGCTGGTCGTCTCGATCGTGCTGCTAGTGCGGCGGCGCATCGCGTTCTGGGTGCCGGTGGCGGGTCTCGCGGTGTCGTTCTGCTGCACGCTGCTCGGCGGGTGGATGGCGTCGACGGGCGCGAACGGCTGAGGGCGCTCGTCGGTGCGTCGGGCCGAGGACGCTCGCGTCGGTGACGAGGTGGGGACGATCGTCGACGCGGACGCCGGGACACGATCGCCCGCGCCGGCGCCCGCCCTCCGTCGCGGGTGGTGAACCGCGCGCCTCAGCGACGGATCAGTAGCTGTCCCAGCCGGGCTCCCAGTCGGGCTCGTCCGGCGGCACCCAGTCGTCCTCGGGCGGCTGCGCGGCGGACACCGGCGGACCGGACGACTCGCGGCCGAACGAGGGCTTCGCCCCTTGCGAGCGGGACGACCCGCCACGGGCAACCGGCGCGCGGCGGGGAGCGGGAGCCTCCTCACCGGCTTCCGGGACGGCGATCTCGGGGCTCTCCCCCGCGACGACGGCGAGCACGGCCTCGCCGTAGGTGAGCAGCTTCTTCTGGCCGACGCCGCCGATGATGCTGAGCGCGTCCATCGTCGCCGGCTCGGCGGTCGCGATCTCGCGGAGGGTCGCGTCGTTGAAGACGATGTAGGCCGGGACCGCCTGCGCGCGGGCCTGCGCGGCGCGCCACTCCCGGAGCCGCTCGAACAGCGGCTGAGCCTCGCCCGACAGCTCGGCGACGGTGGACCGCCCGGAGCGGGAGGATCCGCTGGAGCGGGCCGGCTTCTCCGGCTCCTGCCGCAGCTCGACCTTCCGCTCGCCGCTGAGGACGGAGCCGGACGCGGGCGTGAGCACGAGCGTGCCGAAGCCGTCGTCGTTCACGCCGAGAAGGCCCTGCGCGAGGAGCTGGCGGGCGACTCCGCGCCACTGGGTGTCGCTGAGCTCGGCGCCGATGCCCCAGGTGGCCAGGCCGTCGTGCTGGTGCTGGGTGGTGCGCGGCGTGGTCTTGCCGCGGAGGACGTCGATGATGTGTCCGGCGCCGAACTGCTGATTGCGCTCGCGCTTGAGGCGGACGACCGTCGACAGGAACTTCTGCGCCGCGACGGTGCCGTCCCAGGAGGCGGGCGGCTCGAGGCAGGTGTCGCAGTTGCCGCAGGCGGCGCTCTCCTGGCCGAAGTAGGCGAGCAGGTTCACCCGTCGGCACTGGACCGTCTCGGAGAGCGCGAGCATCGCGTCCAGGTGCGCGGACATCCGCCGACGGTGCGCCAGGTCTCCCGGCGACTCGTCGATCATCCGGCGCTGCTGCACCACGTCCTGCAGTCCGTACGCGAGCCAGGCGGTGGACGGCAGTCCGTCGCGGCCGGCGCGACCCGTCTCCTGGTAGTAGCCCTCGACCGACTTGGGCAGGTCGATGTGCGCGACGAACCGCACGTCCGGCTTGTCGATCCCCATGCCGAAGGCGATGGTCGCGCAGACGATGACCCCCTCCTCGCGGAGGAACCGCGACTGGGCGGCGGCGCGCACCCGCGCGTCGAGGCCCGCGTGGTACGCGACGGCGTCGAAGCCCGCCGAGCGCAGCGCCTCGGCCGTCGCCTCGACGCTCTTGCGGGAGAGGGCGTAGACGATGCCCGCGTCGTGCGCGTGCTCGCGCCGCAGGAAGTCGATCAGCTGCTTGCGCGGCTCGACCTTGTTGACGATCCGGTACTGGATGTTCGGGCGGTCGAAGCTCGAGACGAAGTGGCGGGCGGCGCCGAGGTGCAGGCGCGAGGTGATCTCGCGGTGCGTCGCCTCGGTGGCGGTCGCGGTGAGGGCGATGCGCGGGACGTCGGGCCAGCGCTCGGCGAGCTCGCCCAGCGCGAGGTAGTCGGGGCGGAAGTCGTGGCCCCACTGGCTGACGCAGTGGGCCTCGTCGATCGCGAAGAGGGCGATCCGGCCGCGGGCGAGGAACTGCTTCATGCCCTCGTTGCCCAGGCGCTCCGGGGCGACGTAGAGCAGGTCGAGCTCGCCGTCGAGGTAGGCGCGCTCGACGCGGCTGCGCTCGCCCGCGTCCTGGGTGGAGTTGAGGAACTCGGCGCGGACGCCGTTCGCGCGGAGGGCGTCGACCTGGTCCTGCATCAGCGCGATGAGCGGGGACAC
>NZ_PSUC01000069.1:0-19108 GCF_002931635.1 Rathayibacter sp. AY2B7
CCGGGTCCGCGCTCGCACCGTGATCGGACGGCTCCTGCTCGTCCCCCTCGTGATCCTCGCCCTCTTCGGCGCCGGGATCCCGCTCTACGTCACGCCCCCTCGAAGACCCGGAGCCGATCGTGAATCCTCAGACGAAGCCAGACCCGACCCGCCCTCGCCGACGACGCGCACGCCTCTCCCTCACCACCGCTCTGATCGCCGCTCTCGGCATCCTTGTCGCCCCCCTCACGGCGCCCGCCGCCTCCGCGGCCACTCTCGACCCGGGCGCCGGGCAGAGCACGCGGATCCAGGAGACGAACTCCTCGCTGACCTACAGCGGCTCGTGGCGCACGATGACGGGCGGCGACAGCGGCGGCGGGATCAAGTTCCTCAACAGCACCGGCTCCGTCTCGTTCAGCTTCCGCGGCACCGGCTTCAGCTGGGTCAGCCGCACCACCGCCTCCGCCGGCATCGCCACCGTCACGGTCGACGGCGCGAGCACCTCGGTCGACCGGTACACGAAGACCACGGCGTACCAGGTCCCGGTGTTCACGAAGAAGGACCTCGCCGACACCGTCCACACGGTCAAGATCGCCTGGAGCGGCAAGGCCAACAGCTCCGCGAGCGACAAGAACCTCGTCATCGACGCATTCGACATCACCCGCGCGACTCCCGCCACCGAGGAGCCGACCGACGAGACCGGCGGCGGCGAGGACGACGGCCCCGTGCTCGACCCCTCCGGAGCGACCAGCCTCCTCGTGCAGGAGACCGACCCCGCGCTGCAGTACACCGGCTCGTGGAGATCGATGGCCGGCGGCGACAGCGGAGGCGGGATGAAGTACCTGACCTCCGCCGGATCGGTGTCGTTCACCTTCGTCGGCACGTCGTGGCGCTGGATCAGCCGGAAGACCTCCTCCTCCGGCATCGCCGCGGTCTCGGTCGACGGCGGACCCGTCACCAAGGTCGACCGCTACAGCTCGAGTGCGCAGTACCAGGTGCCGGTCTACGAGACGACCGACCTCTCCGAGGGCACGCACACCGTGACCATCTCCTACACGGGGACGAAGAACTCCAAGTCGACCGACAAGAACCTGATCATCGACGCGTTCGTCCTCGCCGAGGACGGCCTCGCGACCGACGCCGTGGAGCTCTCCCCCCTGACTGACGGCTACACCGTCGCCTGGGACGCGCCCTTCAGCTCGCGGGTCGTCTCGTACGACGTGCACCGCTCGAACGAAGACGGCTCCGGCGACACGGTCGTCGGCACCGTCGCCGACCCGGTGCGCCAGTACCGCGACGAGACCGCCGAGGCGGGACGCGCCTACACGTACACCGTCACGGCGACCGACGACGCCGGCCGCGACTCGCGGCTGAAGGAGTCGGCCACCACCTCGGCCGACATCCTCGCCTCCCGCGCCTCGCTGCTCGCGGCCTTCGACTGCCCCGCCGCCACCAAGACGGTGTCGACCTCGGCCCAGCTCGTCACGGCCCTGACCAACCCCTCCTCCGGCGACGTCATCCGCCTGGCCGACGGCGTCTACACCGGCAAGTTCGCCCTCCGCGGCACCGCCGCCCAGCCCGGGTCGATCTGGATCTGCGGCTCGCCCAACGCGGTCCTCACCTCCGGATCCACCTCGAGCGGCACCGCGCTCATCCTGAACACGGTGAGCGACGTGCACCTCGTGGGCTTCTCGGTCCGCAGCTCCTTCCAGGGCATCCAGGTGCTCGCCAGCAAGGGCGTCCAGATGGCCGGCCTGACGGTGAGCGAGATCGGCTACGAGGCGGTCCACTTCCGCAACCAGACCACCGACTCCCTGATCGTCGGCAGCACCATCCGCCGCACCGGCATCGTCTCCGCCAAGTACGGCGAGGGCGTCTACGTCGGCACCTCCGACCGCAACTGGTGCGAGTACAACGACTGCGACCCGGACCGCACGGCCCGCATCGCCGTCGTGGACAACACGATCAGCGACACCGGCGCCGAGCCGATCGAGGCCAAGGAGGGCACCCTCGACGGCGACATCATCGGGAACACGGTCGTCGGCGGATCGCGGCTCGCCTCGGACGTGGTCTCGCTGATCCTCGTCTCGGGCAACGGCTGGCTGGCCGCGGGCAACTCCGCCGCAGGCACCACCACCTACGGCTACCAGGTGATCACCCGCGCCGACGGCTCGGGCAACGACAACACGATCAGCGGGAACCTCGCGCTGAAGACCAGCAACGCGGTGGTCTACCTCCACCAGCCGTCCAACTGGTCCACCAGCGGCAACACGCTGAGCTGCTCCAACTCCGGGAAGGACCTGATCGGGAACGTGGCCTGCACGCCGTGACCTGATCCGCTGCCCGCGCACAGAACCGCCGCCGTCGTCCCCTCGACGGCGGCGGTTCTGCGTGTGCCCGCCTCCCGCCGACCACGCGCGAGTCGGCGGAGTCGCGCGCGACGACCGCGACTACCGCGGACTCGCGAGGGCGCGGGCGGGCGCGCGGCGCCCGTGGGCCGCGGGAGGAGCCGAGCGGACGGGGACGGGGACGGGATCGGAGGCCGGCTGACGCGCCCGCGCCTCTCCAGCACGCAGAAGTGGGCGGAGTCGCGCGCGAGTACTGCGGCTTGTGGGGGCTCGCGGGGTGAGCGGGCTCCCGGGAGCCGGTGAGGCACGTGATCAGGCCACGGCGGGCGCTGGAGACGCTGAGGAGGGACAGACGGGCGGGCCAGGCCCCGAAGAGCCCGCGGGCCCGGACGGCGACGCCGCCTCCTGCCGAGTCCGCGGAGGTGGGCGGAGTCGCGCGCGAGTACCGCGACTTCTGCGGGCTCGCGGAGTGAGCGGGCTCGCGGAGGGGTGGAGGGGCTGGAGTGCCGGCCAGGCGTCGGAGGGGCCGGCTGGGTCCGGAGAGAGGGCAGCCGGCCCCCGCCGAGCACCGCGCAGTCTCCGGACGCAGAAGAGCGCACCGCGGCCGGGGCCGGGGTGCGCTCTCCGCAGCGTGCGAGGACGCGATCAGACGATCGCGGGGGCCTTCTGCAGCTTGTGGCGGGCCAGGACGACCGCGCCGACCACGGGGGTGCCGGCGGTCTCGATCCAGTGCACGTCGGCGGCGGCCTGGGGCGAGTCGACCTTGCCCTCGATCAGGACGAGGACGGCGCCGTCGGCCACGCCGCGGAAGGTCGGCGACTGCTCGGTCGCGCCGAGGGTGCCGGTGACGATCAGGACGATGTCGTAGACCTTCTCGAGCTCCTCGACCAGCGCGCGGAGGGCGTCGGTCGGCATCGGCGTGCCGGCCTGGGCGCCGCCCGCGGGGAGGAGGTCGACGCGGTCGGTCGAGCGCTTGATGATCGCGTCGTCGAGCGAGGCGGCTCCGGCGAGCACCTCGCGCAGGCCCGGGCGTCCGCCCGAGGCGGAAGCGAGAGCCGAGCCCTCGGCGGTGCCGTCCACGATCACGACGGACGAGCCGAGCACGGCCAGCGCCTTGGCGAGCAGCACCGCGCTGGCGGTGTGCGGGGTCTTCTCGGATGCCGGGGCGATCGCGAAGGAGGAGTACGAGCGGGTGCGCGCGATGGCGGAGAGCTCGAACGCGACGGCCGAGTAGCGGGCCGGGATCTCGGTCGAGTTCAGCATCTCGTCGAGCTTGGTGGCCTTGACCGGGACGATGCCCAGCAGCGGCCGGTCGATCGCGGAGCGGACGTCGTCGCCGCTGCGGAGGCGGCGGTCGAGGGCGGTCAACACGATCGCCACTCCCACGCCGACCACGGCGCCGCCGAGGATGCCGAGCGCGAGCAGGACGAGGATGCCACCGGTGACCGGCAGCTCCGGCGGGAGCGCCTGGCTGAGCACCTGGAGCTGGATCTGCGGGACGGCGACGCCGTTCGTGGTGGTCGTCGGGTCGGCCCCCTTCACTGCCGCGTCGAGCTGGGCGGCGACCGCGTTCGCGATGACCGCGGCCTGCTCGGGCGAGGGGTCGGTGGCCGAGATCGTGATGACCACGGACTCCGGCTCGGCGAGGACGGTCACGCGCTTGGCGAAGTCCTCGATGGGCTCGTCGATGCCGAGGCCGTCGATGACGCCCTGCAGGACGGTGTCCGAGGTGCCGAGGGCGACGGAGGTGACCGTGGCCTGGGAGGCGGCGCTGTTGGCCGCGACCCGGTCCGCGGTCGAGAGGACTCCGGACGAGGAGACCGCGACGTACACGCGTGCGTCCGCCTTGTACTGCGGGAGGAGGACGGCGTTGAGTACCAGGGCCGCCACGGCGCCGAGCAGAGCGAAGGCGACGATGTAGACCCACCTCCGGCCGATGCCGGCGAACAGTCCGTTCAAGGTCATGGTGTGTGGTGTCCCTTTCGTCGACTGCACCGGAGTGCAGGGGGTCTGACTGTAGCGTCGTGATGTGTCGTCCGCGTTGCGCGGAACCGGCCGCGAGGTTTCGCGCGGGAGCGGTGGATCAGAGGTGTGCCTGCAGGAAGGCGAGGATCGCCTTCTTGTTGTTCGGTGTGTTGTTCTGGAGCCCGTGGTGGCCGGAGCCGTCCACGCCGACCTCGGACGCCACTCCGGCGTCCTGCAGGGCGACCTGCATCGCGTCGGCCTGCTCGACCGGGACGAGCTCGTCCTCGGAGGTCAGCCAGATCTGCGGGGCGTCCGTGGAGTCGACCGAGGTGATCGGCGACGCGGGGATGCTCTGCGGGCAGGTCGTCGAGTCGATCTCGTCGCAGTCCAGGTAGGCGAGGATCTGCTCCTTCGCCTCGGGCACCGGCGTGCCCAGCGACATCCCGGTCTCGGTCATGTCGGCGACCGCCGAGAAGGCGACGACCGTCTTGACCCGCGAGCCCTCGGTGAGGGAGCCCTCGCCGAGCGTGCCCATGGTCGCTCCGATGATCGCTCCGGCGGAGCTGCCCATCACTCCGATGCGGGCGGGGTCGAGGCCGAAGCGCGTGACCTGCGCGGGCTCGCGCAGCCACTCCACAGCGGCCTGCGCGTCCTCGATCTGGCCGGGGTACCGGCTGTCCTGGAGGAGGCGGTAGTCGACGGAGACCGAGACGAAGCCGCGCTCGGCGTAGTACTCGCAGAGCTCGGTCATCCCGCCCTCGTCGCGGGCGCCGTCGACGAACCCTCCGCCGTGCAGCATCAGCAGCGCGGGGCGGTCGGTGCCGCCCGCGGTGGGGAGGCAGGCGTCGGCCTTCAGCGAGACGCCGTCGACCGAGCGGTACTCGATCGCCTTCTCCGTCGTGAAGCCGTCGGGCGTGCGGACGGGCTCGGGCTGCGAGGAGCAGCCGGCCAGCCCGAGGGCGACGGCCACGACGGCCGCCAGGACTCCGGCTCTGCGTGCTCGTGTCGTCTTCACTCGTGGGACTCCGCTCTCTTCTTCTCGTAACTGGGGGAGGTGCCGGGCTCATCGGCCGGGACCGCGACGGGATCGGAGACGACTCCGGGGCCGCGCGCAGGGACGGGGACGGGCTTGCGCCGCTTGCCGGGGCCGCCGAGGGCGGCCGGGGGGACGTAGATCCACTTGACCTTCGAGAGGTAGCGGGTCACGAAGAGCGAGAGGACGACCGCGAGCACCATCACGACCAGCAGCAGCGGCACCTCGAAGCCGCCGATCTCGGAGCGGTCCTCGGGGAGGATCACCCGCAGGATCGTGATGGCGATCACGATGAAGTAGAGGTGCAGCAGGTAGATGTGCAGGCTGCGCTCGCCGCAGATCGTGAAGAAGTTCAGGAATCGCACTCGGGAGAGGGCCCGCGAAACGAGGATGCCCATCGCGACGGCGGCCATCTGGCCGGCGAGGGCGAGGAACGGCACCCAGCGGATCGGGAAGAGGAAGAGCACCGCGCTCAGCACGACGAAGACCGGAGTGACGTAGAGGAACGCGCGGCTCCCCCTCTGCTCGACGAAGTCGATGATCCTCTTCGAGTAGAGCGTGCCCACCAGGAAGAAGACGAACAGGGCGCCGATGCGGTTCCAGCCCACGTTGGTCGTGTTGAGGAGACCGGTGGTGAACATCGTCCCCATCACCGCGGCGAGGGCGACCTGCACGCGGTGGTCGACCTTGCGCAGGAGCCACGCGCCGAGCGTGAAGAGCACGAGGCCGTAGATGAACCAGTAGCTGCTGCTGGGCCAGAAGAACAGCAGGAGCAGGTTGAGCGGGTCGGTCGCGGGGAGCTCGCCGAGTCCGCCGTTCGCGAGCGGCACGACCAGGTAGAAGGCCATGCGGATCACGGACCAGACCACGTAGAGCCAGAGCAGCGGGTACAGCCTGCGGCGCCAGAGGTCGCCGAAGCTCCAGGTGCGGATGCGCGAGCCGAAGAGACCGGACACCAGGAAGAAGAGGGGCATCGGGAACAGCTCGAACACGACCTTGATGCGGCCGAGAGTGTTCTCGACCCCGATGTCACCGAGGTACAACGACGTGTGGTAGTACACGACCATCAGGATGGCGGCACCCTTGGCGAAATCCACCCATTCGCGTCGGGCCCCGCCCGCAGGCTTCAGCAGCTTCATTCTCTCCCCCTTGTGCCCGGTCGTACCGCTCGTGAATTCCATCCGAGGTGAACAAGGCTCAGAGAAGGACGCAGGCTCGGTCGCAGAATGCGACCGAGGATCAAGACTAAGGGTGTATCGTCCGCGCCGCACATTCGGCGGAATAGTGACGAGGACTCGATTGCCGGAAAGTGCACTCCGGCCTCTCCGCTCACCGGGGAGGCGACGGTCACCGGCGTCCGTTCCCGGCGCTCATCACCGCACGGTAGAGCGCGGGCGCCGCGGCGGCGAGCCCGAAGAGGACGGAGCGCTTGAGGTCGCGCCGGCGCACGAGCGCGACCAGGTGCCGGAGCCCCGCCTCGTCGTGCGCGGCCCGCCAGAGCCGGTCGGCCTCCTCGGGGCTGTGCGCGCCCGAGGTGGCGTCCTTGAAGCGGGAGAGCAGGGAGAAGCGCGCGCGGTAGTAGGAGTAGTCCTGCGAGTCGAGGATGCGCGGGTCGAGCCCGCGGGCCGTCCGCTCGATCACGGCGGCGAGCCCGGCGAGCGAGTCGGCGCGCTTCGCGCCCGAGCGGATGATCGAGCCGGAGCGGAGGCGGTACTCGTAGACGGAGTCGGGGACGACGACGACCTCGTCGGCCGCGGCGAGCAGCTGCGCGACCTGCGCCTGGTCCGAGTGCTGGCGGATCCGCGTGAAGTCGATGCCGTCGAACAGCTCGCGGCGGAACAGCTTGTTCCAGAGGTGCCCGGTCAGCTCCCCGACCAGGAGCGCGGTGAAGGCGCCCCGGCCCGAGAGCGCGAGCGGGCCGCGCAGGGAGCCGACGGGCGTGGATCCGGTGGCGTCGACCGTGACCGCCTGGGCGACCACCACGTCGGCGCGGCCCGCCTCCCCCGCGGCGAGCATGGCCTCGACCGCGGTCTCCGGCCACTCGTCGTCGGCGTCGACCAGCCAGACCCATTCGCCGGCGGCCTCGCCGACGGCGCGCTCGCGAGCGGCGGCGACGCCCTGGTTCTCGTCCTGGCGCAGGTAGCGGATCCGCTCGTGCTCCTCGGCGAACGCGCGGCCGATCGCCTCGGTCCCGTCGGTCGAGGCGTCGTCGACCACGAGGATCTCGAGCTCGGCGTGGGTCTGCCGCAGCAGGCGCTCCAGGGCGGAGGCGAGGTGCGCCTCCTCCTGGTGCGCCGGGACCACCACCGAGACGAGGGTCACTTCTGCCCCACGACCCGGCGGAGCACCGTCTCGAGGTCGCGGCCGCTCGACTCCAGCGAGAAGCGGTCGAGCCAGCGGTCGATGCCGGTGATCTCGAGCTCGCTCGCGCGGATCAGCGCGTCGGCGAGGTCTGAGGCGGAGGGGGTGAGCGCGAGCTCGCCGGTGAGGCCGGGGACGATCGCGTCCGCGACTCCGAGCGCCCCGGACACGGCGACCGAGGGGACGCCGGCGGCGGCCGCCTCGACCAGCACGTTGCCGAAGCCCTCGCGCAGCGACGGGAGCAGCACGACGGCGTTCTCGTCGAAGTGGTGGAACCAGTCCTCGACCCAGCCCATGTCCTGGAAGTCCACGCCGCGCGCGGTCGCCTCCGCCTTCATGCTGCCGAGCAGCGGGCCGCCGCCGAAGGAGACGACCTTCGCGGGGATGCCGCGGCGCTCCAGCTCCTCGGCCGCGAGGATCGCGAGCTCGGGGCGCTTCTGGACGACGAGGCGGCAGGGCAGCACGATCTGCAGGCCCGCCGCGGTGCCGGGGGTCCGCGAGACCTGGCGCGAGCGGTCGACCTTGGCGGTCGCCGGGTTCGGCACGACGGTGCAGCGCTCGCCCGAGACGCCGAAGCCGGCGACGAGCTCGCCCGCGACGGGGTGCGAGATCGCGATGACGTGGTCGGCGCGTCGGTAGAGCGTCTTGGCGAGCCCGAGCTGCACCTTCTGCGTCCTCGAGAAGCCCGGGATGCCGAGCGAGACGAGGTTGCGCTCGCTCACGATGGTCTTCGGGCGGTCCGCCTTCGCGGTCATCTCGGCCGAGGCCAGGAGCACGATGTTCGGGTAGCCCTGCAGGGCGACCGCGACGTCGGGGGTGCGGCGGCGGAACAGCTCCTTGAGCATCCGCGCCTTGCCGACGTGGCCCTTGCCCTCGCCGATGCGGTGCAGCACCGCGCCCTCGGGGAGGTACTCGTCGGTGCCCTTCACCGAGGTGGTGACGACGTCGACGTGGTGGCCCTGCTCGAGGAGCCAGCCCATCCAGGTGCGGGCGACGAACTCGGCCCCGCCGCCGTGCAGCGACGTGACGACGAACATGATCCGCATGCGCGGTCCCTTCTCCTGCGCCGCGCTCATCGCACGACCTCCGCGCCGAGGCCGCGGGTGTTGAGCGCCGAGAGGCGGCGCACCTCGGGCATGGCCGCGTCGATGGTGGCGCGCACGCCGCCGTCGCCCGGCTCCGCGAGGATG
Organism: Rathayibacter sp. AY2B7; assembly: GCF_002931635.1. Classification (NCBI taxonomy): domain Bacteria; kingdom Bacillati; phylum Actinomycetota; class Actinomycetes; order Micrococcales; family Microbacteriaceae; genus Rathayibacter; species Rathayibacter sp. AY2B7. Next base: position 8,877 of record NZ_PSUC01000069.1, read on the forward strand.
CGGTCGATCACCGGGAGGACGCGGTGGGCGAAGCCGGGGACCGGCTCGACGCACAGCTGCGGCAGTCCGATGAGGCGCATGATGCCCTCGACCTTGCCCTGGGTGGCGAGGGTGATCGCGGGGACGCCGAGCGAGAGCGACATGATCGCGAGGTGCATGCGGCCGGTGACGGTCAGCAGGGCGTCCTCGGCGAGGCCGCGGATCTCGGCGGGCATGAGCACGCGGTCGACGACGGTGACGCCCTCGGATCCCACGCGCTCGGCGACCGCGCGGACGGCCACCTTGTCGTCGCCGATGGGGCGGGAGACGTGCGGGAGGAGCACGACGTGCACGCCGGCGGCGCGGAGGCGGTCGACGATGCGCTCGTACTCCGGCACCTGGTCGACCATGCCGGCGACGAGGGCGCTCGCGTTCACGAGCGCGAAGGGGACGCCCTCGGGCAGTCCCAGCCCCTCGCGGAAGCTGCGGTCGCGGGTGCGCGCCGAGAAGACGATGTCCGTGACCTCCTCGACGCGCTGCACGCCGATGCTCCGGGCGCGCTCCGCCGAGAGCGGATCGCGGAGCATCGGGACGACGCCGGCGCGGGAGGCGGCGATCAGGGAGCGGCGGGCGGCGAGGCGGGCCGCAGCGTTCCAGGAGAAGCCGAGGATGCGCGTGGGCACCCCTGCCTCGGCGGCCGCCTGCGCGAGCAGGGAGCGGCGGACCGAGCCGCGGAGGCTGTACTTGCCGTCCATCATGTCGGCGCCGACGACCGAGACCGAGCGGGCGCGGCGGATCAGCGCGGCGTAGGCGCGGAGGTCGGCGGCGTGCGCGTCGCCCACTCCGTAGACCAGGTGCGGGAGCTCGACGACCTCGACCCGGTCGGCCTGCTCCTCGGGGATCACGACGTCGCCGGCGTAGCGCTGGACGACCACGACAGGACCGGTGGTGTTCTCGAGGAACGCCTCCAGCATCGCCTGGTCGCCGATGTTGCCGCTGCCGGGAGCGGCGATCACGAGGTGCGACTCGGGCTCGGGTCGGAGGTCCGCGAGGGCGGCGCGGAGCACCGCCGCGTCGCGGCGGGCGGGCAGGCGGGTCGTCGTGACGAAGTCCTTCTTCCAGGACTTGACGACGCCGAGCTTGAGTTTCATCGATCTCTTTCGGTGGGGGGAACGGCGGCGGGAGGCCGCTCGGAGTCGGGGGTGCCGGCCGTGACGGCTCCGTCGACCAGCGCGCTGTCACCGGTGGGGCTGGTGGCGTCGACCGTGGCCGGGGCGGGAGCGGCGGCCGGGCGGCTGCGGCGGAAGTGGCGGCGCAGGTCGGCGAGGCCGAGGATCTGGCGGCGGAACGCGGGGAGGATCAGCATCCAGAGCCCGACCCCGACCAGGACGGCGGCACCGCCCACGAGGAGGCGGAGGACGGGCTGGTCGGCGGCGATCCAGACGGTGGAGAAGTAGGAGCCCACCGTGATCGAGCCGAACGCGATGCCGCTGCGGAGGCCGTTGGTGAACATCTCGCGGGCGGGGGCGTCGGAGGTGCGGCCGATCCAGATCAGCGCGATCGGCCAGGTGAGGGCGAGCGAGCCGGCGTACGCGACCGCGACGCCCGTCACTCCCCAGTTGGAGCCGAGCAGGATCAGGACGACCATCAGCGGGCGGGTCGCCAGGCTGTACCAGACGCTCTGGCGCACGAGGCCCTTGGAGAGGAACACCCACCAGGAGCAGTAGGCCGTGGCCTGGAAGAACCCGGCCACGAGCAGGATCTGGAAGATCGGGACCGAGGCGAGCCAGCGCTCCCCCAGCAGGATCCGGATGACCGAGTCGGACTGGGAGCCGAGGACGGCGAGCACGAGGCCCATCACCGTCAGCATCGCCGACTGGCCGAAGAGGATGAACGTGCGGAACCGCTCGCGCTCGTCCTGCAGCTTGGAGAGCACGGGCAGGGCGACGCGCTGCGCCGGGGCGTTCAGCTGCTGCAGCGGCAGCATCATCAGCTGGAACGCGCGGTTGTAGAGCCCCAGGTCGACCGGGCCGAAGCGCGCGCCGATGATGACGGAGTCGACGTTCTTGCTCGCGTAGGTCAGCGCCTGGGTCGCGAAGACGCCGCCTCCGTAGCGGAGGAAGTGGCCCATCGCCTCGCCGCGGCGGTAGCGGCCGGGACGCCAGCCCGTGATGAAGACCAGCATCAGCACGCCGATGAGCGGCTGCACGACCTGGCTCGCGGCCAGCGCCCAGTAGCCGGCGCCGCCGAGCGCCATCAGCACGCCGACCACGAGGCCCAGCACCTGGCCGACGATGTCGACCAGGGTGAGCTTCACGAAGCGGAGGTGCCGGGCGAGGTCGGCGCGGAACTGCGTCGAGATCCCGTTGAGGAGGAACGTCGAGGAGAGCACGACGGTCAGCAGCTGGAGCCGGTCGTCGCCGTAGAGGGCGGCGATCGGCCACGAGGCCGCGATGACCAGCAGGGTGAGGGTGAGGCCGATGCCCGCGTTCATCCAGAACAGGTTGCTCTTCTGGCCCGGCGTGATCTCCTTCGCCTGGATGGCGGCGGAGGAGAGGCCGAAGTCGCGGAAGATCTCGCCGATGCCGATGATCGCCGTGACCATCGCGAGCAGGCCGTAGTCGGCCGGCGCGAGCAGGCGCGCGAGGACGACGATGCTGCCCAGCTGGACGGCGATGCGGATCGCCTGCCCGCCGATGGTGACGGCGGCGCCGCGGCTCGCCGAGCGGCCGAGGCTCGGGGACGGCTTCTGCGTGGTCCCGGTCATCGGGTCGACCCCTTCTTGGTGGCGATCGCGCCCTCGTAGGCCTTCTTGAGCTGGAGTCCGAGCACGTCCCAGTCGCGACCGGAGAGGGCGGGGAGCCCCTCCGGCGGGCGGGTGCGCGTGCGCTCGAGGGCGGAGGTGATCAGCTCGGGGGTGAGATCGCCGTCGTACTCGATCACCCAGTCGCTGCCGACCTCCTCGGCCAGGGCCGTGTTGGTGGGCGTGCGCGGCACCAGGATGGGCCGGCCGAGCGAGAGGGCGACCAGGATCGAGCCGGAGTTGTGCATCTCGCGGTAGGGCAGGACGATCAGCTCGGCCCGGCCGATCTCGTCGACCATCTCGGCGTCGTCGACCCGGCGGAGCGTGGTGCGCACCCGGGTGTCGCGGGCGGCCCGCTCCTCGACCAGCTCGCGCTGTCCCGTGCTGGGGCTGCCGACCACGTGCAGGGAGAGGGTGTCGTCCTCCACGCCGCGGAACACGTCCATCAGCTCGACGACGCCCTTGTACGGGCGGATGATGCCGAAGTAGAGGACGCGGCCGTGCTCGGGCTCGGGCAGCGGGTGCTGGGCGAACTGGTCGCGGTAGTGGCCGTGCAGCACGGTGACGGCGGGCGCCCGGCCGGGAGTGACGGTCGTGGGGTTCAGGCGGACGAACAGGTCGGTCGCGCGGTCGATCCGGGCCAGCGAGCGGCGCTCGGCGGCGGGACCGAGCTCGTGCGGGTGCAGGTTGTGCACCGTGCGCACGAGCGGGATGCGCTGGAGCGCCAGGCGCACCAGCAGCACGTCGAGGGCGCGGCGGCGCAGGAAGCGGTGCAGCGGGCTGCGGCCGCGGATCATCAGCTCGGGCCAGTGCACGTGCAGCACGTCGTAGTCGGCGAGCAGGGCGCTGCGCCAGGAGAAGAACAGCAGCTCGACGCCGGGCGCCAGGCCGTCGACGATCGAGTCGACGTACTGCGTCGTCGAGTCCGGCGGCGCGAGCGACTGCTGGACGACGAGCGCGGCCGGCGACGAGTCGTTCCGGCGGGAGCGGCGGCTCACCGGTCGCCCCGCATCCCGACGGCCATCGGCGCGTCGAAGATCCGCGCACCGAGGGGCTGGCGCATCCGGATGCCCTTCGAGAAGTCGGGGACGTGCACCGGGTTCAGGCAGATGATGACGAGGAAGCCCAGGAGCAGGTGGCTGGGGCGGACCGCGTCGATGGCGTTGTAGCCGGCGAGGCAGACCATGAAGCCGAGCAGGCCGGCCGCGGGGCCGACGTCGCGACGGCTGAGCGTAGCGCCGAACATCGCGGCCACCATGATCACGAAGAACAGCAGGCCGGGGATGCCCACGCTGATCAGCAATTGCAAGAACGAGTTCTCGATGACCACGTCCGAGAACCGCCTGCCGCTGATGCCGGACGTCGCCGCTCCGGAGCCGAGCCAGTGCGTGAGCTCGGCCGCCTTCAACGACACGGTCACCGCGAGGTCGCGGGCGCCGGCCGAGATGGAGGCGTCGAGGTTGTTGTTGCGGGCGGTGACGGGCTCGAAGTTCAGGACTCCGACGCCCGCGATGAGGCCGGCGATCAGGATCGAGCCGGGCCGGAGCAGCGAGCGGTCCGGGTTGAGGAAGCCGACGGCGACGAGCGCGACGACGACCGCGACGGCGATGGCCGCCATCGGTCCGCGCGAGACGGTCGCCACGACACCGCCCGAGGCCAGGATGCCCAGCAGCAGGTCCGACTTGCGGGAGCCCTGGAGCCAGGAGCCGAAGGCGAGCCCGGCGCCCACGGTGAGGAAGGTTCCGGCGAGCAGGGGGTGGCCGAAGGTGATCTCGGCGCGGTAGAGCGACCAGTGCTGGTCCTGCTCGTAGCCGAGGGCGCCGTAGACGGCACCGAGGATCGGGGAGCTCTGCGTGACCAGCTCGAGGGCGGCGTAGAGGGCGAGCAGTCCGGAGAGGATCACCCACGTCTTGCGCAGCAGCACGGCCTCGCGCTGGGCGTCGAAGACGAGCATCGGCACGCCCACGCAGATCGCGAAGCTGAACAGCCACGAGACTCCCTCGCTCGCGAAGGAGCTGCGCACCGTCGCGACGGCCGACCAGAGCATGAGGGCGATGAACGCGAGGATCACCACGGCCCGCCACGGGGAGAGCACGAGCTCGCGGGTCCACGCCTTGACGGGGGCGCGCCACAGCTCGGGGGCGAGCCCGCGCCGGATCGCCCAGATCACGAGGATGACCGCCCAGAGCGTCATGCGGAACGTCAGGGTCGAGGGGGTGAGCGGCGTCGGGACGAGCGCGAAGAACGCGAGCGCCATCGCCGGGAGCCAGTGCGCGGGGACCCGCAGCAGCACGTAGGCGCCGACGATGCCGCCGACTCCGGCGGCGATCACCAGGAGGCCGGTGGCCGGCTCCCGGGTCGAGAAGATGTACCCCATCCCGAGGACGATCACCAGGGCGACCGAGAAGAGCGCGCCGACGAGGAGTCGTCGCGGGAGGATGTCGATCACGTCAGGGAGTCCTTCTGGCGTCGGAGCGGAGTGGTGGAGGAGGGGGCGGGCGGTGCGGCGCTCACGGGAGTGGTCCCGTCGGCCTCGATGAGGATCGCGATGCCCTCGCGAGCCGCCTCTCGGCGGCTGGGACGCCTGCGATGCCGTGCCCTCCTCCTCCACTGCTCGACCCTGGCGCCGACCCCCGGGGAGGAGGGGTCGCGTCGGTCCTGCCGCAGATCAGGCGGGGCCCTCCTGGAGCCAGCGGCGGAAGGTCTCGACCGAGTCCTTGTTGGTGGTGGTCGGGACGATGTGGCCGCCCTGGTAGCCGTCGCTGCTGTGGTACGCGATCGTCGCCTCCTTGGCGACGGGGAGCGCGAGTCGGCGCAGGCGTCCGCCGTGGAGCTCGGCCGGAGCGAGCTGGTCGGCCGTGCCGGCGCTGACGCGCAGGCGGATGCCCTTCCACGCGTCCTGCGGCAGCCGGGCCGGGTTGGTCGCGCGCATCAGCGCCCGGTCTCCGCCGTACACGGCGAGGACGCGGTTCGGCTCGGTGTCGTCGCGCGCCGCGAGGTCCTCGACGTCGAAGACGCTGCTGGCGTGGTAGGCCCCGTAGATGTTCGGCACCATCTTCTTCGCGTAGGCCCAGCACATCATCGCTCCGCCGCCGGAGTTCGAACGGAGGAAGCTCGCGCGGACGTTCCAGAGGCTCTGGACCCAGGCCGTGGCCGCCGTCTGCACGGCGAGCGCGGTGGGGTTGGTGTAGTTGCTCGGGCCGCCGAAGTCGGGGCTGATGCTGACGAAGCCCAGGTCGACGAGCGGATCCGCCGAGTAGCTGTACGCGTTGTCGAGGGCTTTGTAGCTGCTGCCGCTGGCGTGGTAGAACCAGGCGACCGGCACCGAGGAGCCTGAATTCGGCTTCGCCGAGTGCGGGACGAAGAGACGGGTGGAGTCGTTGCCGATCTTCACGTCGATGATCTCGTACGGCTTCCTGCCGTTCCTCGAGATCGCGGTGTCGAGTCGCGAGACCTCGCCGGGGAGCTTCGGGATCACGCTGTAGTTCGGCGCGGCGAGCGCCGGGGTCGCCACCAGCGCGGAGGCGGTCGCTGCGGCTCCGACGGCGGAGGCGGCGAGCAGGAGGCGGCGGGAGAGGCCGCGCGGGGTGTCAGTCATATCGAGAATCCTTCGGAGCTTTCGCCATCAGTGTCGAGTCGGCCGACCATTCCGAATTCGACGCACATGAAGTGACGTCCGGCCCCCCAACCCATTCGAGAGTGTACGGGCCGCGGATGACGCGTGGATGTCGTTCTCATCACGTCTGGTCGCTCGGGCGGGGATCAGCGGGAGGAGGGGAAGAGTCGGCGGGAGAGGCTCGAGGACTTCTCGGCCGTCTCGTGCACCACGAAGGGCACGGCGGAATCGGCGGAGACGACCCGCCTCGCCGCAGCGAGTTCGAGCGTCTCGCGGGAGAGGCCCTCGATGTCGACCGTGACCGCGAGGCCGGAGTCGGCCAGGCGCGTGGCGATCTGCACCTGGTGGTCGTCGACGTGCTCGCCGAACGAGGCGCGGCGCGGGACCAGGATCGGCACCCGGCCCTGCTCGATGGCGCTGAGCGCGGTGCCCACTCCCCCGTGGGCGATGACGACGTCGGCCGCCTTCATCGCGGCGTTGAGCTCGTCGTGCGGCACGGAGTGGCGGCCGTCGATCCCGAGCCCGGAGACGTCGTTCGCTCCGGTCTGCCAGAGCACCTCCACGCCCTCGAGCAGCGGCGCGAGCGCGGCGAAGAAGCGGGGGAACGGGTAGCCGTCCTGCGTGCCGACCGAGACCACGGCGCGGCGGATCGGCTGCGGGACGACGTCCTCGACGCGGTAGGTGTCGAAGATCGAGCCGCCGAAGCTCCAGCGGTCGTCGGCCCAGGAGCGGTACTGCGTGTAGGTCGAGACGGCGGGGACCCGGGCGAGGATCCGACCGGTCATCGACGGGCCGAGCACGCGGGCGGCGCTCTCGATGTAGTGCGCGGGGATGCCGCGCGAGGCCGCGAGCGGCAGGAAGGAGAGGGCGGGGCTGGCGCCGGTGCTGAAGACGGCGTCGAAGGAGCCGCGGGCCAGCAGGGAGCGGCCGATCATCGCGTTGCGGAGCACCGGCACCACGGCGCGGGGCGGCGGATCGGCGAGGTGGGTCACGCGCCGGTCGGCGAGGAGGGTGCGGCTGAGGGCGCTGTCGACGGTCGCCCAGTGCTGCTCCTCCGGGTCGACTCCGAGGAGCCCCGAGAGGGCGAACATCTCCTTGAGATGCCCGCCGCCGGAGCAGACGAAGAGATACGAAGCCATACGCGCCTTCACTGGTGATGATCGAGATAACAGGCGTGTGGATGATCGATCGTCCGCCGAGAACGACCCCCGGGTCCCTGGTGCAGAAGTCGCCCGATCATAGCAGGGAGGGTCTCCGAGGGGCACTTCTCTGAGAGAACTGTTCACCTCGCCGGAAAGCGATAGCGGCTCATTCGACAGGCGATATCCGCTCACTTCTCCGGAGGGTGGAAAGCGATATCCGCTCGGTTCGGGGATGACCGCGAACGCCCGTCGAGCGCTCGATAGCGGACTGGCCGATTCCCGTCGATCACCTGCACCGCACAGGCCGCGCGCGTAGCGTCGGACCACCGGCGCAGAGGCCGGTCGACCCAGGAGGAGCGCCATGAGCGACAACGAGCAGAACAGCCCCGTGATGGACGGAGCCGAGGACGCCAGCAACGACGAGAAGCTCGGCGGCCTGATCGACCAGGTCGAGCACGACCACGGAGCCGAGGGCGCCGGCGCGATGGCCGACGCGCTCCGCGACCGCGCCGACGAGACCGACACCGAGATCACCGAGGAGTCGGACGCGTCCGGCCCGGTCGAGGACAGCGGCACCGCCCAGGTGTGAGCGACGGGGCCCGGAGGACGACTCCGGGCCCCGCTCCCGGATCGCCGGGGTGAGCGAGCAGCCCGGAAGCACCGGTGGAGCCTCCGGATCGCTCGTGAGAGCGGCCCGGCGAGCGCCACCCGATGTAAACCGGAGCGGCCCGGTGAGCGCCGCCCCACCCCCCAAAGCCCTTTTTGACGGTGCGGGAGCCGCCGGACACCATGGCCGCATGTCCTCTCTCGACGAGCTGCGCGCCACCGCGCACCCGATCCGCCTCCGCCTGCTGTCCCTGGTGACGGGAGCGGCGATGAGCGCCGCGGAGGCCGCCCGCGAGCTGCAGCTGTCGCAGGCGACGGCGAGCTACCACTTCCGCGTGCTGGAGCGCGCCGGGCTCGTGACCGTCGTCGAGACCGTGCGCCTGCGGGGCGGCGAGGCGAAGAGGTACCGGCACGAGGCCTCCGGAAGGCCCTTCGACGTGACGGCGTCCGTGGACGCCGGGCCGGAGGAGGAGCGGGACCTGCACCTCGAGGCCCTGATCGAGGAGCTCCGGCGGCGCTCGTCGAGCCGGGCGGAGGGTCCTCAGCTCTCGACGGACGCGGAGCTCTGGGTCGACCCCGAGGTCTGGCGGCGGGTGGTGCGGCACGTCGGGGAGGCGTCCGCGCTGCTGCACGCGGCGGCCCGGTCGCCGAGGACGCCCGGGACCGCGCCGGTGTCGATGACGACCGCGATGTTCCCGCTCCGCCGGCCGTGACCCGCGACGGGCGCGGGCCGCTGGCGCACGGGCCTCTCGCGCACAGCCCCTTCCGCTGGCTCCTCGCCGCCCGCACGACCGGCGTCCTCGGCAACGCCGTCGCTCCGATCGCCCTGGCCTTCGCCGTGCTGGACCTGACGGGCTCGCCGACGGACCTCGGACTCGTCGTCGCCGCGCGCTCCCTCGCCAACGTCGCCGTCCTGCTGCTCGGCGGCGTCCTCGCCGACCGGATCCCCCGCTCCGTGATCCTCGTCGGCACCTCGCTCGCGGCGGCGGCCACGCAGGCCGTGGTCGCCGTGACGGTGATCACGGGCACGGCGACCGTCGCGGCCCTGGTCGTGCTCAGCGTGCTCAACGGCGCCGTCGCGGCGATGAGCCTGCCCGCCGCGGCCGCCCTCGTCCTCGAGACGGTGCCGGTCGGCGAGCTCCGCCCGGCCAACGCCCTGCTCCGCCTGGGCCTGAACGCCGGGAGCATCGTCGGCGCCTCGGGCGGGTGCCGCGCTCGTCGCACTGGTGGGTCCCGGGTGGGGGCTGGCGGTCGACGCCGCGGGCTTCGCCCTGGCCGCGGTCCTCTACTCCCGTGTGCGGCTGCCGCGGACGGTCCGCTCGGGCCCGGGCGCCTCCGTCCTCGCCGACCTCCGCGAAGGGTGGCTCTCCTCATCGTGTCGGTCGAGCAGCCCGCAGAACGGCGGGGGCGGCGGGCGCGAGGCTCGCAGGGCCGGACGGCCATCGGACGGTCCTGTCGTGGGGACCGGAGTAGAGGTGGGTCCGAGGCTGGTCCCTTCCCGGAGGTGTGCGGACGGAGTGCGCTCCCGCGTCAGTCGGCGAAGATCGCGCCGACCGGCTCGCGCTTCTCGGCCTGGAAGCGGTCCTCGGCGCGGCCGAGAGCCCAGTAGGCCGAGAGCGAGAGCGCCCGGCGCTCCACGCCCCACTCGTCCTGCAGGAGGGCGCGCAGCTGCTTCATCGCCGTGCGCTCGCCGTGCGCGAAGACCTCGAGCACGCCCTCGGACCTCGGCTCGGCCCGCACGGCCGCGACCAGCGCCCGGCCGGCCTCGAGACCGCCGCGGTGCAGCCAGCGCACCTCCACTCCGGCCGGAGCGGGAAGATCGAGCTCGTCGGCGGCCGAGTCCACCTCGATCAGGACGAGGCCGCGCGCGTGCGCGGGCATCCCCTCGAGGGCCGAGGCGATCGCCGGCAGAGCGGAGTCGTCGCCGAGCAGCAGGTGCACGACCCCGGGGTCGGCGCTCGGCGACCAGGCGCCGCCGGGCGCGGAGAGCGCGATCCGGTCGCCAGGAGCCGCGGCGAGCGCCCACGGACCCGCCACCCCTTCGTCGCCGTGCACGACGAAGTCGACGGCGATCGAGCGCCGCTCG
>NZ_PSUC01000007.1:0-69470 GCF_002931635.1 Rathayibacter sp. AY2B7
CAGGTGGCGCTCGTCGCAGCGCTCGCGCGGGCGGGCCTCGGCTACTCCGCCGACACTCCGCTCGCCGCTCTCGCCCTGGTGCTCGGGCTGTGCACGGCCGCCGTGCTGTGGTGGCGGTTCCTCGGCGCCGGCCCCGTCGAGCGGCTCACGGCGCGGCTCACCGGGCTCGTGCCGCGCTGAGCCGCCGGCGGCCCGGCTGGGCCCGCGGCGAGGACCTGAAATCCGCTGCGAGAACCTGAGCCCGCTGCGAGAACCTGAGCCCGCTGCGGCCCGCGGCGAGCTCGCCTGAGCTCGCAAGGTCCGCGGCGACCCCGGCTGATCCGCCGACACCCGGCGGCCCGCACACGAGCGCAGGCCGCCGGGCGTCCCCTCCCTCAGCGCGCGAGCGCCGACGCCTCCTTCGCGAGGGCCGGGCCGTGCGCCGCGAGCACCAGGTCGCGCACCGCGGTGGCCGGGAGCGACGCGGCTCCGGCCGGCAGCAGGTCCGCGTCCGAGGCCAGCACGAGCGGAGTGTCCGCCGACGAGGACGGCAGCCTCCCGTGCGTGCCGCGCACGAGCGACGCGTCCAGCGGCACCAGGTTCATCGCGTAGCGCAGCCCCAGCGCCTTCTTGGCGAGGTTGCCCGCCGCCTTCGCCTTCACCAGCGGGTCGGCCGGATCGAAGAAGAGCTCGGCCGGGTCGTAGCCGGGCTTGCGGTGGATGTCGACGCCGCGGGCGAAGTCGGGCGCGCGGTCGTCGTCGAGCCAGTAGTAGTAGGTGAACCACGCCCCCGGCCGGGCGACCACGACGAACTCGCCCGAGCGCTCGTGGTCGAGGCCGTAGCGGGCCTGCGCCTCCCGGTCGAGCACCTCGTCGACGCCGTCGAGCCCCTCGAGGATCGAGCGCACCCGCGGCAGGTCCGCCGCGTCCTGCACGTAGACGTGCGCGACCTGGTGGTCGGCGACGGCGAACGCGCGCGACGTCCACGGGTCCAGCTGCTCGCGGCCGTCCTGCACGTAGACCTCGAGCAGGCCCTCGCGGCGGAGCGCCCGGTTCACGTCGACCGGGGTGTCGGCGTCGGCGATCCCGTACTCGGCGACCACGATCACCGAGGCGCCCAGCGCCTCCGCGTCGTCGAGCAGCGGAGCGAGCACCACGTCGAGCTCCGACGCGGCCCGGCGCGCCTCGGGCGAGTCCGGTCCGAAGCGCTGGAGGTCGTAGTCGAGGTGCGGCAGGTACGCCGTGGTCAGCTCGGGCGGTCCGGACCCGTCTCCGGCCAGCACGTGCCGGGTCGCGTCGACCATCCACTGGGTCGAGCGGAGCGACGCGGTCGGCCCCCAGTACTGGAACAGCGGGAAGGCGCCGAAGCGCGAGACCAGCTCGTCGTGCAGCGCCGGCGGGCGCACGTAGGCGTCCGGCGACTTGCGGCCGTCGGCGTGGTAGATCGGGCGCGGAGTGACGGTGACGTCGGTCGACGCCCCCATCGCGTACCACCAGCCGATGTTGGCCGCGCGGTACGGCTCGCCGCTCAGCCGGCGCGCGGTCTCCCAGACCTTCTCCCCCGTGACCAGGCGGTTGTGCTGGCGCCACAGGTGCACCTCGCCGAGGTCGCGGAAGTACCAGCCGTTGCCGACGATCCCGTGCTGCGCGGGCATCGAGCCGGTGAGCATGGTCGACTGCACGCTGCAGGTGACCGCGGGCAGGACCGTGTCCAGCGGCAGGCGCCCGCCCCCGCGGGCCAGCCGCGAGAGGCGGGGCATGTCGGCGAGCGCCGTCGAGGTCAGCCCGACCACGTCGAGCAGCAGCACGGGCCTCACAGCGCCGCCGCCTGCGGGAGGAGGGGCGCCAGCAGCGCCTCTCGGGAGGCGGGCGTGAGCAGGTGCGCGGCCGCCCAGGCGAGCTCGGCGCCGATGCCCGTCGAGAGGTCGCTCGGGGCGTCGGCGAGCACCGACCAGGTGTAGGTCTCGACGTCGAGGTGGATCTCGTCGTACGGCCAGGCGGCGTCGACCGCCGAGACCGCCTCCGCCAGGACGGCCGTGGTGGCCGAGAGCGGCGCCTCCGGCCGGTGGTGCAGCGGCACGTGGAAGTGCACGCGCCACGGGCCGGTGCCGGGGAGCGTGTCCAGCGCCTCGGGCAGATCGTCCACGCGGAGCACTCCGTCGATCCCGTTCTCGCGGGTCTGGTGCAGGTAGCGCTTCTCGACGAACGGGGTGAGCGCGGCGCGGCCCGAGGGGTCCTCCAGGTGGAGCGCGGCCGAGGCCTGCACCTTGACCACGCGCAGGCCCGCGTCGCGGATGCGGCGGACGGCCGAGACCGGGTCGGCGAAGGAGACGGCGAGGTGGCAGGTGTCGAGGCACACGCCCACGTACGCCGGGTCGACCACTCCGATGCGCGGGTGCAGCCAGTCGACGACGTCGTCCACGGTGTCGAGGATGCAGCCGGGCTCGGGCTCGATCGCCAGGCGGATCGCGTGGCCGGTGGAGCGGCGCAGGTCGCGCAGCTCCTCGACGAGCCGGGCGAGGTTGCGGCAGGCGGCCTCGTCCTGCTCCCGTCCCCAGCCCTCGCGCCAGCCCAGAGGCAGCGTCGAGATGCTGCCGTCGGCGCCGGCGGGCAGCAGGTCGGCCAGGATCCGCGCGCAGTCGATCGTGTACTGCAGGCGCTCCGGCGTGGTCCAGTCGGGGCGGTAGACGTCGAGCTTCACGACCTCGGCGTGGAACGCGGCGTACGGGAAGGCGTTGAGCGTGCGCACCTCCAGGCCGTTGCGCTGCAGGGCCGCGCGGAGGACGGCGCGGTCCTCGGCGCTGGCGACCAGGCGGGCCGCGAGGTCGCGCGGGATCCACAGGCCGACTCCGACCAGTGCGAGCCCGGCGGCCACGCGCGCGGGTCCGGCGTAGACGTCGAGCTGGCGGACGACTCCGGCCAGGTCCTCGGCGGGATGGACGTTGGTGCAGTAGGAGAGGTGCATCACACGACCTCCGCCACGCGCGGCGCGCCCCGGAGCACGGAGTTGCCCTCGAAGGTGCGGCCGGCCGACTCCTGCACGTCGAAGCCCGCGACGGGCGAGAGGTCCAGGCGTCCGCTCTGCCCGTAGAACTCGACCGGGTTCTGCCAGAGCAGCCGGTCCACGTCGCCCGCGCTGAAGCCGGCGACGAGGAGGAGGCGGCCGGTCTTCGCGGTCGTGAGCGGGTCGGAGCGGCCCCAGTCGGCGGCGGAGTTGACCAGCACGCGGTCCAGCCCGATCCGCTCGACCAGCGTCACCAGGCGCGTCTCGTCCATCTTCGTGTCGGGGTAGATGGAGAATCCCATCCAGCAGCCGGAGTCGCGGACCGCGTCGACGGTGACCTCGTTGAGGTGGTCGACGAGGACCCGCCCGGGCTCGAGCCCCGAGTCGGCGACGACCTCGAGGGTGCGGCGGGTGCCCGACTCCTTGTCGCGGTGCGGGGTGTGCACCATCGCGGGGAGGCCGTGCTCGCCGGCGAGCTCGAGCTGCTGGCGGAAGACCTGGTCCTCCTCGGGGGTGAGCGAGTCGTAGCCGGTCTCGCCGACCGCGACGACGCCGTCCTTGGCGAGGTAGCGGTCGAGCTCGGGCAGGACGGCCCGGCAGCGCGGGTCGTTCGCCTCCTTCGGGTTGAGCCCGATGGTGCAGTGGTGGCGGATGCCGAACTGCGCGGCGCGGAAGCGCTCCCAGCCGATCAGGGCGTCGAAGTAGTCCGTGAACGAGCCGACGTTCGTGCGCGGCTGGCCGAGCCAGAAGGAGGGTTCGACGACCGCGCGGACGCCGGCGTCGAACATCGCCTGGTAGTCGTCGGTGGTGCGGGAGGTCATGTGGATGTGCGGGTCGAAGATGCGCATCGTCGCGCCTTTCTCATCGGTGGTGGTGCCCCGCGGTCGGGGCGGCGTTCGGGGGCGGTCAGCTCGGCAGGAGCACCGCCAGATCGTCCGGGAGCGGGCGCCCGGCCGCGCGGCGCTCGTCCGCGAAGCGGCCGGCCATCGCGCGCAGCTCGGCGTCGCTGCGCTCCTCCAGCCCGGCGACCGCCGCGAGCGGGACGCCGAGGAAGACGAGCTTGAGCACCCCGTGCCGCCAGGCGTGCGCGTCGAGGTGGCGGCGGGCGAAGGAGCCCATCGCCGCGGCGACGAGCCGGGTGTCGTTGGCGCGCAGGGCGTCGGCGGTCAGCTCGAGGCCGGCGAGGGTCGTCGCCGGTCCCGGGTCGCCGAGGGCGTTCAGCCCGGCCAGCACTCCGCGGCGCTCGGCGCCGTCCCCGCCGCGGTAGAGGCGGAGGAGGAGAGCGGCCAGGTCGTCGTCGCCGAGCGCCTGCGCGGCGGCCTGCACCAGGGCGGCGCGGGCCGCGTCGTCGTGCGTGCCGTGGACGAGGCCGTGCGGGTCCTCGGCGGGCCGGAGCGGCTCGCGTCCGGCCTCGCGGCCCGCGGCGGGGAAGAAGCGCTCGATCCGCGACGGGCGCTCGAGGACGGCGGAACGGGCAGCCGCGGTCCACGGGTGCTCGGCGTGCGAGGAGGCGCCGCCGAGCGCCTCCTCCATCGCCGCGAGGCTCGCCACGGCCAGGCGGGGCGCGTCGTGCGAGTGCCGGGGCAGCTCGACGGCGGCGATCCCGCGGTAGCCGATCTCGGCGAGGGTCGCGAAGGCGGCCGCGAGGTCGAGCGATCCGGTGCCGAGCTCGAGGTGCTCGTGCCGCTCCGGGAGCATGTCGTCGACTTGCACGTTCAGCAGCAGGTCCCCGGCGCTGCGGAGGGCTCCGACCACGCCGTCCGGCTCCACCACGACGCAGTGGCCGAGGTCGACCGTCAGACCGACCGACTCCGGGTCGCCGAGCTCGCGGCGCAGCAGCAGCGCGTCGGCCACCGTCTCCACCAGCATCCCCGGCTCGGGCTCGACGGCCAGCCGCACGCCGTGGCGCTCGGCCGTCGCGACGACGCCGCGCATCCGCTCGACGAGCAGCCGCCAGGCCGCGGCCGCATCGGCGCCCGCCGGCACGACCCCCGACCAGAGGGAGACGGCGTCGGCGCCCAGCAGCGCGGCGATCTCGATCGCGCGCTCGAGGAAGCGGACCCGGGGGCCGGCCTCCTCGTCGACCAGCGTGGGGCGGTGCTTCGCGAACGGGTCGAGCAGGTACCGCGCGCCCGTCTCGACGACCACGCGCAGGCCCAGCTCGTCGAGCCGCGACCGGACCGCCAGCGTCCGCTCGCGCCAGTCGGCCGCGAAGGGATCGAGGTGCGGGTGCCCGACGGTGAGCGCGACGGCGCGGTACCCCGCGGCGTGGATCACCGTGAGCGCGTCGTCGAGGGTGTGGTCGGCGAAGCCGTTGGTGCCGTAGCCGAGGACGGGTCCGGTGGCGCTCATGTGATGTCCGCCGTCCGCGGGCGGCGGAGCAGGAGGGAGCCGAGCGCGTCGAGCGCGAGCAGCGCCGCCCCCAGCTCGGGACGCTTCAGGCCGGCGAGCGCGGCCTGCAGCGGGATCATCCCGGTGATGCCCGCGCGGGTCGCCGTCCGCGCGGCCGCGGCCGTCGGCGTCCGCACGGCCTGCAGCTGCGCGGTGAGCACGAGCAGGAGCCAGCGCCCGAGGCCCGCGGCGGCGACCGCGGCGGGGGCGGCCCGGCGCTCGGCCAGAGCGCCGGCCGCGGTGGACAGCGCGATCGCCGCGGTGCCGGCCGAGACCGCTCCCGCCGCGACCGGAGTGGTCCCGTGCACCTCGCCGCGCGAGAGCACGGTGACGCCGAGCGTGTGCGCGGCCACGGCGGCGGAGGCGGGGGCCGCCGCGCGCACGCCGTCGACGCCCGCGCCGAGCAGCACGTCGAGACCGCGGCAGGCCGCCATCACGACCGGGCCCAGCGGAGTCGGCTTCGCGAGCAGGTCGTACGACCAGATCCCGGCCGCGAGCGGCAGCGAGAGCGCGAGCGAGCGCCGCCCGTCCACGACGGCCGCCACGGCGATCCCCGCCGCGGTCAGCGCGGCCGCCGTGCCCAGCGCCGCCGAGCGCCGGATGCGCCCCGAGGGGATCGGCCGCTCCGGCCGCTCCCGGGCGTCGAGCTCGGCGTCCGCGTAGTCGTTGAGCGCCATGCCCGCCGAGTAGAGCAGCGCGGAGGACAGCGGGAGCGCGACCGTGCGCGCTCCCACTCCGCGGCCCGCCCACGCTCCGCCCGCGACGGTGTCGCCGATCACGGTCAGCGCGGCCTTCGCGCGGACGAGCTCGAGGTAGTCGCGCAGCTCAGCCATCGCTCCGCGTCCCGCTCGTCACCGGGGTGCGGCGCTCGGCGACGAGCGCGCCGGTGCGGGCGGACCAGGCCACCAGCTCCGCGGTCTGCTCGGCGAAGCCGTGCACGTCGCTGCCCCACGGGTCCTTGAAGAAGAAGCCGAGCTCGCCGACCGGGCCCGAGACGCCGGCCTCGTCCGCGAGCGCCAGCAGGCGGGCGAGGTCGAGGATCAGCGGCGCCGCGAGGGCCGAGTCGTACGCCGACCAGATCGTCTGCACCGTGATCCGCGAGCCGAGGAAGCCCTCCGCGTGCACGTGGTCCCAGGCGGTCTTGACGTCGCCGAGGTCCGGGACGTTGTCGATGTGGAGTGGAGTGACGACGTCGTCGCCGAGGAGGCTGCGGAGTCCGCGGTTCTTCGAGACGAGCTTCGAGCGCACCGCCTCCGGGTCGGCGAGGGTCTGCCCGTCGCCGCCGCCGAGGAGGTTCGCCCCCGCCCAGGAGAGCACGCGCATCCCGCGCGCCGTGAACATCGGCGCGAGCACGCTGCGGAGCAGGGTCTCCCCCGTCTTGCCGTCCTGGCCGGCGATCGGGATCCCGGCCTCGGCGGCCCACTCCTCCAGGGCCGGCAGAGCCAGCGCGGTCGACGGAGTGAAGCAGGCGTAGGCCGCGCCCGCGACGACGGCCGAGAGGGCGGCGATCGAGCTCGGCGGCAGGAGGCGCTCGCCCGGACGCGCCAGGGCGGCGCGCAGAGCGGCGAGGTCGTGGAACTCGGGACGGTCGACCGGCAGCACCTCGGTCGAGGCGACGTCGATCACGACGACCCGGGCGAGGCCGTGGCGCTCGCGGAAGGCGACGATGTCGGCGGCCCGGCGGTCGATCTCCTCCTGCTGCGACGCGGCGTCGGAGGGGGCGAGGCGGATCTCGGCGTCGGTCGCGTCGATCCGGTCGGCCACCTCGGCGACGACCGAGGTCGGGAACATGCCGCCGGCCGCGAGGCCCGTGGCCTTCTCGAGCAGCGGAGTCGGCGAGACGTCGTGGCCGCCGATGACGATGTCGGCGAACCCGGCGAGCGGGACGTCCTCGAAGGCGGGGGTCGCGGTGGCGCACCCCGAGCTGGGCGCGGCTCCGGCGGCGATGGCGTGCAGGCCCACGGCGGCCGTGGTGGCGACGCTGCCCCGGGCCCCGATCAGCCAGAGGCCGATGGGCCCGCTCGATCGGGGGGCGCCTGTGGTGGTGGTGTCGGACGAGGTCATCGTTCTCTCCTGTCTGGAAGGGCTGGCTGAGCGGCGATCGTCGGGGCGCACCCGGGCGATCGGAGTGGGGAGGGGCCGCGGCGGGGCGCGCGACGCGCCTCCGCCTGGCCGTGTCGCGCACGACCCGCACGGGGGGCCCGCTGAGATTGCGCGACCGTGCGACGCCTGGTTTCCTCAGGTGTGCTGTCCCCCGAACCCGTCCTCCGGGCCGAGAGAAGGAGCTGAGCGTGGCCGAGCGCGCGGGTACCGCGACCGGCGACATGCTGAGGCTGTTCGCCGACGGTCGGCCGCGCACCCGCGCCGAGCTGGTCGAGGAGACGGGCCTCGCGCGGACCGCGGTGATGACGCGCCTGGAGCAGTTCTTCGAGCTCGGACTGATCGCGCACCTCGACCGCGCTCCGTCGACCGGCGGCCGTCCGTCCGCGCGTCTCGTCTTCGACCCGGCCGTCCGCTCGCTCCTGGCCATCGACCTGGGCGCGGCGCACTCGACCATCGCGCTGACCGACTTCGACGGCCGCATCATCGCCGAGCGCCGCGAGGAGCTCGACATCGCGCAGGGCCCCGTGGCGGTGCTCGGACACGCGCTCGACGTCTGCGACGGGATCCTCGCCGCGGCCGGCGTCGACCGCTCCGCCCTCGCGGGCATCGGGGTCGGCGTGCCCGGCCCGGTGGAGCACGCGAGCGGCCGCCCGGTGCGCCCGCCGATCATGCCCGGCTGGGACGGCTTCGACATCCCCGCCTTCGTGCGCCGGCGCTACGACACCACGGTGCTCGTCGACAACGACGTGAACCTGCTGGCGCTCGGCGAGCGGGCCTCGCGCTTCCCGCACGCCCTCGACCTGATGTTCGTGAAGGTCGGCACCGGCATCGGCGCGGGCATCGTCTCGTCCGGGCTGCTCCAGCGCGGAGCCCTCGGCTCCGCCGGTGATCTCGGCCACGTCCAGGTGCCGCGCACGGCCCCGGCCGCGGCGGGCGGTCAGGAGGGGGACCTCGAGGCGGTCGCGGGCGGCTCCGCTCTGGCCGCCGGGCTCGCCCGGGCGGGCCGCGACGTGCAGTCGGTGCGCGAGCTGATCGACCTGCTGAAGGCGCGCGATCCCGAAGCCGTCGAGGCGGCGCGGATCGCGGGACTCCAGCTCGGCGAGGTGCTGGCCACCTGCGTGAGCCTGCTGAACCCCTCCGTCATCGTGCTGGGCGGCGCGGTCGCCCTCGCCAGCCCGGAGATCCTGACGGCCGTGCGCTCGGTGATCGACGAGCGCTCTCTCCCCCTCGCGACGCAGCGGCTCGACGTCGTGACCGCCGAGCTGGGCGGCAGCGGGGGCGTGCGCGGTGCCGCGCTGATGCTGCGCGGGCACCTGCTCAGCCCCGCCGTGGTGGACGGCTTCCTCGAGCAGCTGCGCGCCGAGGGGCGGGCGGTCCGCTAGAGCGGCGGCCGCGCGCCCGGAGGCGGCGGGCCGCGCCGGCGCGATCCCCCGCGGACCGCGTCGGCCGCACCCGGTCAGGAGCGGACCTCCGCGCGGTCGGCGTCCTCCGGCTGGGCGCCGAGAGCGGCGGCGACGGCGGCGTCGATGCGCGCCTGCTCCCCCGCGGCCCGGCGGCGGCGGCGGACGACGGTCAGCACGATGAGCCCGATGAGCAGGGCGAGGAGGAGCACGGCGCTCCACGGCACGGCCGCGGCCGAGGTCTCGGCGGTGGCGACCGGCACGTCGGGGACGACGACGGCGGAGTCGGCCTGTGAGGCCTGGTCGGCGGTGACGACGGTGCCCGAGAGCGCGGCGCGGGCGGTCGCGACGAAGAGCGGCCAGACTCCGGCGACGGTCACGGTGCGCGAGACGGAGGTTCCGGGGAGGAGCTCGGGCAGCGGCTCCGGGTCGGTCGCGGACACCGGCGCGAGGCCGAAGAGGCCGGCGACGCTGATCTCGGCGCCCGGCGCGATGCGGGTGTTGCCCGCGTTGGTCACGGTGTAGTCGACGGTCGCGGAGCCGGGGGCGAAGGGGTTCCAGCCGCCCTCGTACGAGACGGCGAGGCCGTCGATCGACAGGCGCGGGGCGAGCTCGCCGCCGACGCGGAGGTACATGCGCGAGCCCAGGCGCCGGTCGACCGAGACTCCGGTCTCGCCCTGCACCAGGATCGAGGAGACGACGCCCGCGGCGTAGTCGCCCGGGGTCACGTCGTCGGGGACGACGACCTCGAACGGGACCTGCACGCTCTCGCCGGCAGGCACGGTGACCTCGGGCTCGGGGAACGCGATCCAGCTGCCGAGCTGCGTCGAGGGCTCCGCGGCGGGGAGCAGGTCGAGCTGGCCGGCCTCGGTGATGAAGCCGTCGGAGCCGTAGACGCGGAACGTCTGCTCCTCGTCGTCGTAGTTGGAGACGATCAGGGCGTCGCTGAGGCGTCCGCCGGGATCGAGGGCGTAGGCGTAGTTCGGCCGCTCGCTGCCCTGCTCGGTGTCGGCGGGGCGCACCCCCCAGGTGACCGGCGTGGAGGCGGGGTCCGCCTCCTGGGCACCCGCCTGAGCCGAGAGGCCGCCGGCTACGAGGAGCGTCATCAGCAGCAGGGCGGCGGTGGTGCGGGACGTGCGTGGCATGAGCGACATCGATCAGGCTTCCGTTGCAAGGGGGGATGCCTCCCCGCGGGACGCCGCTCCGGTGCGCGGCACGCCGAGCGGGGCGTACCGGAGTGGCGTCCCGCGGGGAGACGGGGGGAGGGTGGGGCGGCCCGGAGGCCGCCCCACCGGTGCTAGCCGAGCGCGGTGAGCGTCAGCGTCGCGGTGTAGGTGCCGGTTCCGACCGAGAGCGGGAGCTTCAGGTCGAGGTCGGCGCCCAGGACCGAGGATCCGGTCGGGTGCTGCGCCGCGGCGGAGCCGAGGACGCGGGGCGTGGCGAGGCCGTTGCCCGAGTCGAACCCGGAGGGGACGGCAGCGCCGGCGACGGCACCGCCCGTGTTCTCCAGGACCTCGGGGGTCCAGCCGAGGTGCTTGCCCGAGAACGTCTTCTCGCCGGAGCGGAAGTCGCTCAGCTGGCCGGTGACCGACCAGGCCGGGCCGTTGAGGCGGGTGTCGGTCACGCGGACCGGCACGAGCTCACCGGAGGCGGCGAAGTGGTCGCCCTGCTCCTCGGCGACGCCGAGGTTCACCAGGTTGCTGGTGCCCTCGAGCGTCCAGGTCAGCTCGCCCTTGTTGGCCTCGGGGACGATGACGGCCACGGCCTGGTCGCCGGCCGCCGCAGCGCCCGCCGCCGTTCCCGTGAAGGTGCCGTCGACTCCGGCGGCGGTGTTGCCCGCGCCGAAGTTGACTGCCGGCGCGTTGTCGGTGAGCGCGATGCGCCCGCCGACCGTCGAGCCCGCGAGCTGGACGTTGCCGGAGTTGCCCGAGAGCGTGAGGTTCCCGCCCACCGTGTTGCCGAGGGCCGAGGCCGAGCCGTCCTCGTTCGCGCCCAGGAGGACGCCGCGCGAGGAGCCGGTGACGGCGAGCGAGCCGCCGACGATGGCGCCCTGCACGTTCACGCCGAAGTCGCTGCCGGCGAAGGTGGCGTCGCCGCCGACGCTGGTGCGATCGACGTCGACGTAGTTCGCCGCGTCGGTGCTGACCGAGCCGTCGACCGAGAGGTCGCTGAACTCGACGTCGATCCCGCCGGCCTCGACCATGCCGCCGACCGTGAGGTCGCGCAGGTAGAGGAAGCCGCTGCGGCTGCCGTCCGAGAACGACACGACGTCTCCGCCGACGCTGGTGCCGTCGATCGAGATGCCGTACGCGTCGGTGCCGATGACGTCGCCGCCGATGGTCGCCGAGGTGGCGTCCAGCCAGGCGTCGTCGCCGACGATGACGTTGCCGGTGACGGTCACGTTGCCGAGCACGCAGGTCTGGCCCGCGCCGACGTTGAGGTCTCCGGTGATCGTCTGGTTCCCGAGCTCGGTGGTGCAGTCCGTCGTCGCCGCGAAGGCGGACGGTGCGGCGACCATCGCGAGGGAGGCGGCCGCGAGGACCGCCGTGGGCGTCTTCCACTTCATGGGGGTTCTCCTCGGTGCGCTCGTGCGCGTCGTGCTGGTGGTGGTGCTGTCGGTGCGGCGCGCGCGGCGCGGGGTGCGCTCAGCCACGGAGCGCAGCGATCGCGGAGTAGCTGCGGGAAGCGGCCTCGAGGGAGTTCCCCGTGCTCGGCGGCGTCGCCAGCGTGGGAGCGGTGTCCTGCTCCCAGACGCCGAAGCGCTGGCCGCGGTCGCGCAGCTCCGAGAGGAACGCCTGGTAGGGCAGGTTGCCCGCGCCGAACTCGACGATGTCGTAGCCGTTGGTGTTGGCGTTGTTCGTCTTGCCGTCCTTGAGGTGCAGGATCGGGTAGCGGCGCGGGTTGCGCTTGATGTAGTCGAGCGGCTCGAAGCCCGGGTAGAGCTTCTTGCCGACGTACGCCCAGTAGACGTCCATCTCGAGGTACACGTGACGCGGGTCGGTGTTGTCGTAGAAGAGGTCGTACAGGCGGGTCTTGGGGTCGTCCGTGGCGAACCCGAACTCACCGGCGTGGTTGTGCTGGTAGAGCTTCATGCCCGCGGCCGAGACCTGCTGGCCCCACTTGTTCCACTCCTCCGCCGCGGCGAGGTAGCCCGCCTTGGTGTTGACGTTGGTGGGCGCGTTGCCGGTGCCGAGGTGCGGCGTGCCGAGGATCTGCGCGATCTCGATCTGCTTGCCCAGCTCCGAGCGGAGGAGGTTGGTGCCGACGTGCGAGCCGACGGCGCGGAGGCCGTTGTCGTCGAGCAGCTGGCGGATCTGCTGCGGCGTGATCGCTCCGACGTTGCCCTGGGTGTACCCGGCGAACTCGATCTCGCTGTAGCCGATGCGGCCGAGCTCCTCGAAGACGGCCCGGAAGCCGAGCGACGAGACCTTGTCGCGGACGCTGTAGAGCTGGATGCCGATGCGGTTGATCGGGACCAGGCGCGTGGATCCGGACGAGGGCGCGGGGGCGGCCGTGGCGGGCGCCGCGAGGGCTCCCGCTCCGACGCCGACCGCGACGGTCGATGCGGCCAGGGCCGTCATCAGCGAGCGCCGGCTCATCGGCTTGGCCGTGATGGATGCGTGGTGGTGGTGCATCATTTCTCCTTCGAAATGGCAGATGGTGCAGGGGGTGGGGGGGCCGGCCGGCCCGGTCGAGCCGGCCGGCCCCTGCGCGGGGGCTACTGCTGGACGGTGAGGTTCAGCAGCGCCGACGCGGCGTTGGTGTCCGCCGTGGCGGTGTGGGTGACGGTCAGCTTGTAGCTGCCCGCCGCGAGCTTCGGGAGCGTCACCACGACGTGCCCGTTCTCGTCGAGGGTCCCGGTGAGCATCGCGACGGTGGAGAGGTTCCTCTTCACCATCACGCTCACCTGACCGGTGCCGGCGACACCCGTCGAGGACTTCGCGTCGACCGTGACCTGCGCGCTGGCGCCCGGCTTGACCGGGTTGGGCGAGACGGTCGCGGTGAGCTCCGAGGCGGCCTTCGAGACGATCAGGCGGGCGGTGCCCTCCGAGGCCTTGAAGGTGGCGTCCGAGCCGTACGCCGCACGGAGGGTGTGGGTGCCGGCGCCGAGGGTCTTCGGCAGGGCGAAGGTCGCCTTGCCGTCCTTCAGCGTCGCGCGGCCCAGCTCGGTGGCGCCCTCGTAGAGGACGACCTCTCCGCCGGGGTTCCCACCCTGACCGGTGACCGTGACGGTCGCCTCGCCGGGTGCCCCGAAGGTCACGCGGGGAGCCGAGAGCGCCACGGTGGTGGTCGACGCGGCGGTCGGGGCGTTCGCCGCGGCCAGGTCGATCGTGAACTTCACCGTGCCGACCGCCGAGACGTTGCCGCCGGTGTCGGTGGCGCGGTACTGGATCGTCCGGGCGCCGTTCGTGGTGAACGGGACCGTGTACGCGCCGTTGACGGCGCGGACCGTGGTCCACGTCGTGCCGTTGTCGGCGGAGTACTGGACGGTGGAGATCGCTCCGTTGTCCGTGGCGGTGAGGCCGAGGGTCACGGGCTTGTTGTAGACGCCGCCGACGCCCGCAGGCGCTGCCGGGTCGAGGGTCGCCGCGACGGTCGGAGCCGTCTTGTCACCGGCGCCGACACCCTGGAAGGTGAGGGAGTCGAGCGACAGGCCGCTGGGCGAGGTCACGTAGAGCGAGCCGGTGCCGCGGGGGACGTTGGTGCCGAAGGGGACGAGGACGTCCTTCCAGCCGGCTCCCGCGGGGATGGTCGCCGTTCCGAAGGGCGCTGCGTCGGCAGCGTTCCAGCGGAGGTCGACGGTGCCCTCACCGGTGGCGCGGACCACGACGCCGGTCAGGTTGGCGAAGTTCACCGGGTCCCAGCGCAGGAAGGATCCCGCACCGAGTCCGCTGACGGCGTTGCCGCCGCTGGCGGTGGTGTCCGCGTAGGGCAGGACGCCCTCACGGGCGGCGTGCTCCGCCTCCTGCGTCTTCGGGTTCAGCCGCAGCGTCGCCTCGGCCGCAGCCGGGGGCAGGCCGTTGAAGCCGCCGTCCGTGTAGGTCACGACGACGGTGCCGTACAGCAGCGCGCCGGGGCCGTGCTCGGGCGAGTCCTTGGACGTCGGGAACGCTCCCTTGGCACCGGTGCCGGTGACCTCGGGGTGGGCGTGCTCGTCGTGGCCGAGGCCGTAGGTCCAGCCCACGCGGCTGCTGACGATCTGGTCGCCGTCCTCAGCGTCCTTGCCGGTCACCTGGTAGGGGATCGCGTCGCCCCAGTTGAAGAACGAGCCGTTGCCGGGCGTCTGGATCTGGATCTGCGGCGCCTGGTTGCCGACCGAGATGACCCGCGAGGTCAGGCTGAACTTGCCCTTGGCGTCGGTGACGCGCAGACGGGCCGTGAACTGTCCGAGCTCGGTGTAGGTCTTCTTGACGGTCACTCCGGTGGCGTCGAAGGTGCCGTCGCCGTCGAAGTCCCAGTCGTAGGTGAGCGCGTCGCCCTCGGGGTCGGTCGATCCCTTGGCGTCGAACGTGACCTCGAGCGGGGTCTGCGAGGCGGACAGGGGGGTCGCGGTGAAGCGGGCCTGCGGCGCCTTGTTGCCCTCGGCGTAGTCGATCCGGTACAGGCCCGCGTCGGGGTTGGCGCGGAAGAATCCGTCGCCGTACTCGATCACGTACATCGACCCGTCGGGGCCGAACTCCATGTCCATCGGGTTGTCGTGGATCGGCTGCGCGGCCTGGCTGAGCGCCGCGTTGGGGAGGAAGTCCTCGATGTGCGTGACCGCGCGGTCCTCATCGAGCGTGAACGCCGCGATGTAGTCCTGCGAGAACTCGCCGAAGAAGGTCTTCTTGTCCCAGTACTCCGGGAACTTCGACGTCGAGGTGTTCTCCGCGTCGAAGTGGTACACCGGTCCGCCCATGGGGCCCTGGCCGTTGCTGGTTCCGAAGTTGACGAGCTCGTCGAACGGCTGGTCGCCGGGGTTGTCGCCGTAGTAGACGGTCGCCGCCTTGGCGTCCGGGATGTCGACGAGGCCGGTGTTCCAGCGCGAGTTGTTCTTCAGGTTCTCCGGGTCGAAGAAGCCGCGGGGCGTCGACGTCTCGAAGTTCCACTCGTTGTACGGCGCGTTGGGTCCGTGGACGTAGGGCCAGCCGGAGTTGTGCGGCTCGTCCAGTCCGGTCGCGTTCCACTCGACGAGGCCCATCGGGCCGCGGACGCCGTCGGCCGCAGCGGCCTTCGTGGCGTCGGGGCCGTAGTCGCCCCAGGAGAGGGTGTTCGTCTCGGCGTCGACGTCGATCTTGAACGGGTTGCGGACGCCCATCACGAAGATCTCGGGGCGGGTCTTCTCGGTTCCCACCGGGAAGAGGTTGCCCTCGGGGATCGTGTACGAGCCGTCCTCCTGCACGGTGATCCGGAGGATCTTGCCGCGGAGGTCGTTCGTGTTGCCGGCGCCGCGACGCGAGTCGAAGCCCGGGTTCATGCGGGGCGCGTCGTTGTTCGGCGCGAAGCCCGCGGCACCCGGAGCGCTCGCCGGCGTGTTGTCGCCGGTGGAGAGGTACAGGTTGCCGTCGGCGTCCCAGTCGAAGTCGGCACCCACGTGGCAGCACTGCCCGCGCTGGGTCTCGATGTCGATGATCTTCTGCTCGCTCGCGAGGTCGAGGCCCGAGCCGGTCCACTTGAACCGGGAGAGGCGGTTGATGCCCTTCCACTGGTCCCAGTAGCTGTCGGTCGCGCCCTCGGGCAGCATGTTCGGAGCCGCGCCGGTCGGGGTGTTCCCGGGGGGCGCGTAGACGAGGTAGACCCACTTGTTCTCGGCGAAGTCGGGGTCGATGCCGACGGACTGCAGTCCGTCCTCCGAGTTCTGGTACACGGGGATCGTGTTGACGACACGGGTGGTGCCGGTCTTGGGGTCGGTGTGGCGGATCTCGCCGTTCCGAGCGGTGTGGAGGACCGACTTGTCCGGGAGGACGGCCAGGTCGAGGGGCTCGCCGACGTTCTTCGTCAGCAGGACCTTCTCGTAGTTGCTCCAGTCGAGAGCGGATGCTCCGCCCTCGGAACCGTGGTCCACTCCGTCGTGGGCCGAGGCGGGCAGGCCGAGGGCGGTGAGTCCGGAGACCGTCACCATCCCGGCGATGCCGAGTGCGAGAAGACGCCTGATGCTTCTTCTCGAGGATCGCTTACCATTCATGCGTGATGTGATTCCTTCAATGAGGTGTTCATCGCAGAGGCCGGGTCCGTCGCTGTCCGCACGACTGAGCGGATCCGGTCTCCTCCTGTCCGGCCCTGGGGCCGGTGTCTTGCACTCCTCCTCCTCTCGCGGATGCCGGTGGCGCTGCGCTGCGGGTCGTCAGTGATCCCGGGGCGGCGCCGAGGTGGGGGCCGGCGCGGGATGGTTCCCGCGCCGACCCGGGCTGGTGGGGCCGATCAGGACTCGAAGGCCGAGGGCAGGTACTCGGAGACGTTGTCCTTGGTGACGACCGGCGCGAAGAGCTGGATCTGGCGCGGGACGCCGAGCGAGCTGGTGTCGGCCATCGACTTGTTCTGCTCGACGAGGCGGGCGAGCTTGATGCCGTCCGCGGCCTGGGTCGAGGGGTAGACGACCGTGGCCTTGACGACGGAGTCGTCGGCCTCGATCGCGCGCATCACGTTGGCCGAGCCGGCGCCGCCGACGAAGAGGAACTCGTCCCGTCCGGCGGTGTCGATCGCCGCGAGGACGCCGACGCCCTGGTCGTCGTCGTGGTTCCAGATGGCGTCGATCTTCGGCGCGGCCTGGAGGAGGTTGGCGGCGGCCTGCTCTCCGCCCTGGACGGTGAAGTCGGCGGCGACGCGGTTGTCCACGTCGAGTCCGCAGCCCTCGAGCGCGTCCGAGAAGCCCTGGCTGCGCTCCTGGGTCAGCGGGAGGGAGTCGATGCCGGCGATCTCGGCGACGACGGCGTCGGGGTTGTCGCCGAGCTCCTCGCAGATGTAGGTGCCGGCGCTGACGCCCATGCCGTAGTTGTCGCCGAGGATGGTCGATCGGGCGGCGAAGGGGCTGGAGAACTCGCGGTCCACGTTGATGACGGTGATGCCCGCCTCCATCGCCTGGGTGGCGACCTGCGTGAGCGCCGCTCCGTCGATCGGCAGGAGCACGATCGCGTCGACGCCGTCGTTGATGAAGGTCTCGACCTGGCTGATCTGGAGGTTGACGTCGTTGGTGCCCTCCGCGGTGCGGAGCTCCACGTCGTCGTACTTCTCGGCCTCGGCGATGGCGGCGCGGCTGACCGCGCCCATCCAGCCGTGGTCGGCGGCGGGAGCGGTGAAGCCGATGACGACGTTGTCGCCGGAGGCGTCGTTGTCCGAGGCGGCCACGGCGGCGGCGGTCCCGCCGGAGGCGGCGTTGCCGGTCTCGACCGGGGCGTTCGAGATGCAGCCGGTGAGCATCAGCGCGACGGCGCCGAAGGCGACGCCGGCCGAGCCGAGTCGGGCGGTGCGGGAGAGGCGGCTGCGGGTGAAGGGGCGTGCGGGCATGGAAGTGATCTCCTTCGATCGATCCGAGGGGTCCGAGGGCACACGTGTCCTCGGAGAGGTGACCTGAGTGGTCGGGTGGGTGCTGTGTGCGGGAGGAGCGGGGCCGGAGCCCCGGGGTCAGGATTTCCGGCCGCGGGCGGCGAACCGCTGCTGCAGCAGGACGGCGGCGACGATGATCGCGCCCTTCGCGACGGCCTGTGTCGAGGTCGACATGTTGTTCTGGGTGAACACGTTGGTCAGGGTCGTGAAGATGAGGACGCCGAACACGGTGCCGACGATGGTGCCGCGGCCGCCGGCCAGCAGCGTGCCTCCGACCACGACCGCCGCGATGGCGTCGAGCTCGTAGAGGAGGCCGTTGGTGGAGCTGCCGGCGGTGGTGCGGGCGAGCATCATGACGGCGGCGATGCCGGCGGTGAGCCCGGCGAGGCCGTAGACGTACATGGTGTGACGGCGGACCTTGATGCCGGCGAGGCGGGCCGCCTCCGGGTTGCCGCCGACCGCGATGGTGCGGCGTCCGAAGGTGGTGCGGTTGAGCAGGATCCAGCCGGCGACGGCGACGACCACGAAGATCAGCACGAGCACCGGGATGCCGAGCACGTCGGCGCGGAAGAAGTCGAGGAACGGCGTGACCGTGACGACCTGCGTCTGGCGGTTCGAGATCAGCTCGGCGAAGCCGCGGGCGGCGACCAGCATCGCCAGGGTCGCCATGAAGGCGACGACCCGGCCGTAGGCGATCAGCGCGCCGTTGATCAGGCCGCAGACGAGGCCGACGACGACCGCGGTGAGCACGATCACCAGCCAGGAGGTGTTGGCCGCGTAGTACTGGGTCGAGACCGTGCTCGCCCAGACCGTCGCGAGCCCCATCACGGAGCCGACCGAGAGGTCGATGCCGCCGGAGGTGATCACGAAGGTCATCCCGATGCTCAGCACGCCGATGACGGCGGCGAGGCGGAGGATCGTGAGCACGTTGTCGACGCTGGCGAAGCGCTCCCCCGCGGTCGCGAATCCGACGATGCAGAGGATCACCAGCGCGAGCAGCAGCCCCACGTTGCGGCCGAGGGAGCCCTGCATGAGGCGGGCCGTCCCGGAGCGGGAGTCCTTGGTCGGGGCGCCGCCGGAGGAGCCTCCGGTCGCGGCCGACGCGTGACGGGCGGCGTCCTCCTGCGGACCGCCGATCGACGGCGACGCGGTGTCGAGCTGTCCGCTCACGCTGCACTTCCTTCCATGACGAGATCGAGCACGCGGTGCTCGTCGATCGAATCGGCCGGGCCCTCGTGGACCACGGCGCCGTCGGAGATCACGAGCACTCGGTCGGAGAGTCCGAGGACCTCGCCGATCTCGCTGGAGACCACGAGCACGGCGGCGCCGTTGGTCGCGAGGTCCCTGATCAGGGTGTAGATCTCGGCCCGCGCGCCGACGTCGACCCCGCGGGTCGGCTCGTCGAGCAGCAGGACACGGCAGCCGCGCACGAGCCAGCGGGCGAGGAGCGCCTTCTGCTGGTTGCCTCCGGAGAGGGTGCGGGCGTCGCGGTCGACCCCGGAGGGCCGCAGGTCGAGGGAGACCGCCTGCTCGGCCGCCGCCGCGCGCTCGGAGCGCTCGTCGAGGAAGCCGCGCTTGGCGAAGCGGTCGAAGGTCGAGAGGGTGATGTTGCGGTAGACCGGCTCGTCCAGGAGCAGGCCCTGGCTCTTGCGCTCCTCCGGGCAGAGGCCGATGCCGGCGTCGACCGCCGAGGTGACGGAGCCGGCGCGCAGGCGCTTGCCCGCCACGCTGACCGTCCCGGTGGTGGCGCGGCGCGCCCCGTAGATGGTCTCGAGGATCTCGGAGCGGCCGGAGCCGACCAGCCCCGCGAGGCCGACGACCTCGCCGGCGCGGATCTCGAGGGAGACGTCCGAGAAGGAGCCCTGCAGGCCCAGCTTCTCGACCTTCAGCAGCGTCTCGGCCTCGACGTCGAGCTCCTGGCGGTCCGGGAAGACGTACTCGACGGCGCGGCCGGTCATCAGGGTGATGAGCTTCGAGGTGGGGGTGTCGGCGACCGCGAGGTTCTGCGCGACGGTCGCGCCGTCCTTGATCACGGTGATCCGGTCGCCGATGGCGCGGATCTCGTCGAGGCGGTGCGAGATGTAGACGATGGCGACGCCGGAGGCGGTGAGCTGGCGCACCACGTGGAAGAGGTTCTCCACCTCCTCGGAGTCGAGCACCGCGGAGGGCTCGTCCATGATGATGACCCGCGCGTCGTGCGAGAGGGCGCGGGCCATCTGCACGATCTGCTTGCCGGCGGCGGAGAGCGTGCCGACCTCGCGGTTCGGCGAGATCTCGGAGTGGCCGAGGCGCTCCATCAGCTCGCGGGTGATCCTCGTGGCCTTCGCCCGGGCGGTGAAGCCGCCGCGGGAGAGCTCGTGGCCGAGGAAGATGTTCTCGGCGACGGAGAGGCCGTCGACGACGTCGAGCTCCTGGTACATCGTCGCGATGCCCAGGGCGAGGGCCGCCGTCGGGGACGGGATCGTGACGACGTTCCCGTCGACGAGGATCTCGCCCTCGGTGGGCTGGTGGGCCCCGGCGAGGGTCTTGATGAGGGTGGACTTGCCGGCGCCGTTCTGGCCGAGGAGGCAGTGCACCTCACCGGGTCGGACATCGAGGTCGACGCCGTCGAGAGCACGGGCGCCGGGGAAGACCTTCACGATGCCGCGCATCTGCAGAAGCAGCTGCTGAGACTCGTCGGAGGTGCGGGGAAGAGGCTGTGCAGCAGTGCTGCGGGGGTCTGCGGTGACCATGCGGATGAAGCTACTTCCACTTACGTCGCGGGTCAAGCAAAAGTTCTGAACCGATTCGAAGGCGGTTCGAGTGATCGCCCAGTCGCCCGGAAGGCTTCCTGCTACCGCGTCAGGGCTGGGATCCGCGGGATTACGCGACATCTGACGGCGGCGGTTGAGACATTCCGTCCGTGATAGAGCGCTCTCCGAACCCTATGAACGCGCTCATGTCCGTGCAGCCCGGGCGCGTCGCCCCGGAGGCGGCCTCGCCGAGCGCGGTAGCGCCCGCGCCCCGACCCGTGGCAGGGTCGTACGGCCGACGAAAGGACGACGATGTCGAACGACCGAGCCCTGCGCGTCGCGATGGTGGGGACCGCCTTCATGGGCCGCACCCACTCGCACGCTTGGCGCACCGCCTCCCGCTTCTTCCCCCTCCCCCTCCGCCCCGAGCTCGCCGTGCTCGTGGGGAGCAACCCCGACTCGACCGCGGAGCGCGCCGAGCGGCTGGGCTGGAGCGAGGCCTCCACCGACTGGCGGGCCGTCATCGCCCGCGACGACATCGACCTCGTCGACATCTGCACCCCGGGCGACACCCACGCCGAGATCGCCATCGCGGCCCTCGAGGCCGGCAAGCACGTGCTGTGCGAGAAGCCCCTGGCCAACTCCGTCGAGGAGGCGGAGCGGATGGTCGCCGCGGCCGCCGCCTCCGGGAAGGTGGCGATGTGCGGCTTCAGCTACCGCCGCACCCCGGCCCTCGCCCTCGCGAAGCGCTTCATCGAGGAGGGCCGCCTCGGCGACATCCGGCACGTGCGCGCCCAGTACCTGCAGGACTGGCTGTCCGACTCCGAGGCGCCGCTGACCTGGCGCCTGCAGAAGGAGCGCGCCGGCTCGGGCGCCCTCGGTGACATCGGCGCGCACAGCATCGACACCGCCCAGTGGCTGACCGGCCGAGGCATCACCTCGGTCTCGGCGACGCTGCGCACCTTCACCACCGAGCGCCCCGTGCTCAGCGAGCAGGTCGGCCTCGGCGGCCGCGCAGGTGCCGACGCCCCGCGCGGCGCCGTGACCGTCGACGACGCCGCGGCCTTCACCGCCTCCTTCGAGGGCGGCGCCCTGGGCGTCTTCGAGGCGACCCGCGTCGCGACCGGCCGCCGCAACGCCAACCGGATCGAGGTGAACGGCGAGCTCGGCTCGATCGCGTTCGACTTCGAGCGGATGAACGAGCTCGAGTACTACGACGCCCGCGACCCCGAGGAGGCGCAGGGCTTCCGGCGCATCCAGGTCACCGAGCCGGCGCACCCGTACATGTCCGCCTGGTGGCCGACCGGGCACGGCATCGGCTACGAGCACCTCTTCACGCACCAGGTCGTCGACCTCGTCGAGGCGATCGCCGGCGGCACGGCGGTCACGCCCACCTTCGCCGACGCCCTCGACGTGCAGCGAGTCCTCGACGCGGTGGCCACCAGCGCCGGCGCGTCGTCCGTCTCCACGCCGGTCGCCCGCTGACCCGCCCGTCCCCTCCCCGCGAGATGCCGCTCCGGTACGCCTCCCCTGCGTGTCGCGTACCCGAGCGGCCTCTCGCGAAGGGGGACGGAGGGCTGGTGCGGGACGCGTTCGGCGCCGTGCGCCGATCCTGCGCCATAATGCGCCTATGAGCAAGAAGATTGACGCCGCGCATCGCGCGCTGGTAGACGCCCTCGACAAGCACGCCCGACTCGTCTCGGACAAGGAGTCGAAGCCGCGGAAGGTCGAACGGGCGGGAGCCGAGCTCCGCGCCGCGACGAAGGCGTACGCCGCGCTCGTGTCCGCGCGCACCGGCGCCGCGAGCCCCTTCGCCGACCTGGCCGACCCCCGCCTGGACAAGCCGACCATCGCGTCGCTCCGGGCCGAGCGCGACGCGATCGCGAAGCGGATCGCCAAGCACGAGGCGTCGGCGGGCGAGGACGGCGCGCTCGCGAGCTGAGCGCCCGGCGCGGCGCGGTCAGGCGCTGAGCTGCAGCCCCAGCGGTCTCGAGAGCTCGTGCGCGCGGCACGACGCGATCCCGCGATGAGCGGCCGCCACGGCGCGCTCAGGCGGTGAGCGCGCGCCTCCGCTGCCTCCGAGTCGCCGTGTTACGCGCGGGTTCCGCGCGGGTCCGACCGCCTTCGTAAGGTGATCCCCGGGATCCGCGCAGTCGCGGCGCCGAGCGACCGGAGGCCGGTCGCAGCGCCGGCGGTGACCAGCACCGCCCGGTCGGTGCCGAGTGCCCGGATCCTCTCCACGGAAGGATCCCCACAGCCATGACCCTGCGCACCCGACTCCTCGCGACCTCCGCGATCGCCGCCTCCGCCGCCCTCCTCCTCGCCGGCTGCTCCGGCGCGGGCGGCGGCGACGACACCGTCCGCATCGGCGTGGTCGGCGCGAGCGACCCCTACTGGGCCACCTACGAGAAGGCCGCCGCCGACGCCGGGATCGACGTCGAGATCGTCGACTTCAGCGACTACAACCAGCCCAACCCCGCCCTCACCGAGGGCGAGATCGACCTCAACCAGTTCCAGCACATCGCCTACCTGGCGCAGTACAACACCTCGGCCGACGCCGACCTCGTGCCGATCGGCGCGACCGCGATCTACCCGCTCGGCCTCTACTCCTCGCAGTACGACGACGTCGCGGACATCCCCGCCGGCTCCACCGTCGCGATCCCCAACGACGAGACCAATCAGGCGCGCGCGCTGCTGGTGCTGCAGTCGGCCGGGCTCGTCGAGCTGAAGGACGGCGGCGGAGTGCTCTCGAACGTCGACGACGTCGAGTCCTCCTCGAAGGTGGAGGTCACCGCGCTCGAGGCCTCCCTCACCCCGACGTCGCTCCCGGACGTGGCCGCCGCGATCATCAACAACGACTTCATCGAGAACGCGGGCCTCAAGGCCTCGGACGCGATCGCCCAGGACGACCCGAGCGACCCCGCCTCCCTGCTCTACACGAACATCTTCGCCGCCCGGGCCGACGACGCCGAGAACGAGACCTACACGAAGCTCGTCTCGATCTACCAGGACAGCCAGGACGTGCTCGACGGCGTCTCGGAGCAGTCCGGCGGCACCGCGGTCTTCCTGAAGACCCCCGCCTCCGAGCTGGAGACCTCGCTCGAGTCCGCCGAGACCGACATCTCCGCCGCCTCCTGACTCCGGCACCCGCGGCACCGCGCCGGTCGGGTCCTCCGCTCGCGGAGCTCCCCACCGGCGCGGTCCCGCGCCTCCCCCGCAACAGAAAGGGCGCCCCGTGCCGCTCATCCGCATGACCGACGTGCGCAAGGTGTACCCCGGCGCAGGGCGCGGCGCCGCCCCGACCGCGGCCGTCGACGGCGTGAGCCTCGAGATCGAGGCGGGCGACGTCTACGGCGTGATCGGCTACTCCGGCGCCGGCAAGAGCACGCTCGCGCGCCTCGTCAACGCCCTGGAGCCCGCGACCAGCGGCAGCATCGAGATCGACGGCCGCGAGACCGTGGGCCTGCCCGAGCGCGAGCTGCGCCGGCTGCGCCTGGGGATCGGGATGATCTTCCAGCAGTTCAACCTGTTCGGCTCGAAGACCGTGGGGCAGAACGTCGCCTACCCGCTGCAGGTCGCGGGCGTCCCGCGCGCGGAGCAGCGCGCCCGCGTCGACGAGATGCTCCGCTTCGTCGGCCTGAGCGACAAGGCGCGCAGCCACCCGGAGCAGCTCTCGGGCGGGCAGAAGCAGCGCGTCGGCATCGCCCGCGCCCTCGCCGCCTCCCCGCGCATCCTGCTGGCCGACGAGGCCACCAGCGCGCTCGACCCGGACACCACCGGCGAGGTGCTCGCCCTCCTCCGCCGCATCAACGAGGAGCTGGGCGTCACCATCGTCGTGATCACCCACGAGATGGACGTGGTCCAGCAGCTCGCGACGAAGGTCGCGGTGATGGAGTCGGGCCGCATCGTGGAGCGCGGGCCCGTCTTCGACGTGTTCTCGGCCCCGCGCGAGCCGGTCACCCGCCGCTTCGTCTCCACGGTCGTCCGCTCGGTGCCCTCGCCCGCGGAGGCGGCCGTGCTGCGCGCGCGCCACCGCGGCCGGCTGGTCACGCTCTCGTTCTCGGACGACTCCGCCTCCCAGGGCGACGTCTTCGCCGAGGTCGCGGCCGCCGGCGTGCCGCTCGAGCTCGTCTACGGCGGCATCACCGACGTCCGCGGGCGGGCCTTCGGCCACCTCACGGTCGCCCTCGACGCGCCGGACGGCGTCGTCGACCCCCTCCTCGCCCGCCTCGGCGGACGCGTCGCCCTCACGGAGGTGCCCCGATGAACGAGCTGATCCCGCTCCTGCCCAAGCTCGTCCAGGCGACCGGCGAGACGCTCTACATCGTCGCGCTGAGCCTCCTCTTCGGCGGGCTCGGCGGACTGCTGATCGGACTGGGCCTCGCGCTCACCCGCGGCGGCGCCCTCTACGCGAACCGGGTGGTCTACGGACTGCTCAACGTGATCGTGAACGTGTTCCGGCCGATCCCGTTCATCATCTTCATCGCCGCGGCCCAGCCGCTGGCCCGGCTGGTGGTCGGCTCCGGCATCGGCACGGACGCCATCGTCTTCACCCTCTCGCTCGGCGCCGCATTCGGCATCGGGCGGATCGTGGAGCAGAACCTGCTGACCGTGCAGCCCGGCGTGATCGAGGCGGCGCGGTCGGTCGGAGCGAGCCGGTTCCGGATCGTCCGCACGGTGCTGCTGCCGGAGGCGCTCGGTCCGCTGATCCTCGGCTACACGTTCGTGTTCGTCGCCGTGATCGACATGTCGGCGGTCGCCGGCTACATCGGCGCCGGCGGGCTCGGCAACTTCGCGATCCAGTACGGCTACCGGCAGTTCGAGCCGGTCGTCACCTGGGCCGCGGTGCTCGTGATCATCGTGATCGTGCAGCTGGTGCAGCTGCTCGGCAACGTGCTGGCCCGGCGCGTCCTGCGCCGCTGAGGCCGCCCCCCGCACGAACGCGAGACGCCACTCCGGTACGCGACACGCAAGGGTCGCTGTACCGGAGTGGCGTCTCGTGGAGGCCCGTCCGCCGGGGCGGGAGGCGTCAGTAGCGCGGCTTGCGCTCCGGGCGCTCGCTCGAGCGGCTCGGGCCGCTGGGGCGTGCGCCGCGGTCGGCGCCGGCGCGGCTCGGACGGCGGTCCGGCTTCAGCTCGATCAGCTGGCCGCTGATGCGGGTGTCGGCGAGGCGGTCGAGCACGTCCTGGGGCAGGTCGGCCGGCAGCTCCACGATCGAGAAGTCCGGGCGGATGTCGATGTGCCCGAAGTCGCCGCGGTTGAGGCCGCCCTCGTTCGCGAGCGCGCCCACGATCTGGCGGGGCTCGACGCGCTGGCGGCGGCCGACCTCGATCCGGTACGAGGCGAGGTTGCTGTTCGCCGGGCGCTGACGGCGCTCGGGACGCTCGCCGCGGTCGCCGCCGCGGTCGAAGCGGTCGCCGCGCTCGGGTCGGTCGCCGCGGTCGGGCCGGGAGTCGCGGTCCTCGCGCTCGCGACGGGCGAAGCGGGGGTCGTCGGGCGAGAGCAGCAGCGGCTCCTCGCCCTGCGCGACGATGGCCAGCGCGGCGGCGACGTCCGACTCGACCACGTCGTGGTGCTCGACGTAGTGGCCGATGATGTCGCGGAAGCGCTGCAGGCGCTCGGTGTCGGCGAGCGCCGCGGTGATCGCGTCGTCGAAGCGCGAGAGGCGGGTGACGTTGACGTCCTCGACGCTCGGCATCCGCATCTCGGTCAGCGGCTGGCGGGTGGCCTTCTCGATGGCGGCGAGAAGGCGGCGCTCGCGCGGCGTGACGAAGCTGATCGCCGCTCCGCTGCGCCCCGCGCGACCGGTGCGGCCGATGCGGTGGACGTACGACTCGGTGTCGATCGGGATGTCGTAGTTGACGACGTGGCTGATGCGCTCGACGTCGAGGCCGCGGGCGGCGACGTCGGTCGCGACGAGGATGTCGAGCTTGCCCGACTTCAGCTGCTCGACGGTGCGCTCGCGCTGTGCCTGGGCCACGTCTCCGCTGATCGCCGCCGCGGTGTAGCCGCGGGCGCGCAGCTTCTCGGCCAGCGTCTCCGTCTCGCTCTTCGTGCGAACGAACACGATCATGCCCTCGAAGTTCTCGACCTCGAGGATGCGGGTGAGCGCGTCGACCTTCTGCGGGTACGACACCATCAGGTAGCGCTGGGTGGTGTTGACGGAGGTCGTGGTCTTGTTCTTGACCGTGATCTCCTCCGGCTCCTTCAGGTACTTGCCCGAGATGCGGCGGATCTGCGCGGGCATCGTGGCCGAGAACAGCGCGATCTGCTTCTCGACGGGGGTGTCGGCGAGGATCGTCTCGACGTCCTCCGCGAAGCCCATCTTGAGCATCTCGTCGGCCTC
Organism: Rathayibacter sp. AY2B7; assembly: GCF_002931635.1. NCBI lineage: Bacteria > Bacillati > Actinomycetota > Actinomycetes > Micrococcales > Microbacteriaceae > Rathayibacter > Rathayibacter sp. AY2B7. The sequence continues at coordinate 26,479 of NZ_PSUC01000007.1, forward strand.
GTCGAGAACCAGGAACTTCAGCTGCGAGAGGTCGAGGGTGCCCTTCTCGAGGTGGTCCATGATGCGGCCGGGCGTGCCGACGACGACGTGGACGCCGCGGCGGAGCGCGGAGAGCTGGGTGCCGTAGCCCTGGCCGCCGTAGACGGGGAGGACGTGGACGCCGCGGAGGCCGGACGCGTAGCGCTCGAACGCCTCGCAGACCTGCAGCGCGAGCTCGCGGGTCGGGGCCAGCACGAGGGCCTGCGGCGTCTTCTGCGAGACGTCGAGGCGCGAGAGGATCGGCAGCGCGAACGCCGCGGTCTTGCCGGTGCCGGTCTGGGCGACGCCGAGGACGTCGCGGCCGGAGAGGAGGGACGGGATCGTCGCGGCCTGGATGGCCGAGGGCGTCTCGTAGCCGACCTCCTTGAGGGCCTTGAGGACCGGGTCGGAGAGACCGAGGTCGGAGAAGGTGAGCGTGGGGGCGCTCTCGGAAGCGGTGTCGGCTTCGGGGGCGGAATCGGGGGTATCGGTGGACGCCATGGTGCAACGGTAGTGCTCCGGCGGCGCCGCCGTCCGAGGGAACCCCGAACGCTCGGGCGATCCCGACCCTCCGGAGGCGCCTCGAGCGCCCGTCACGGGGTGAAGTCGAGCAGCACCTTGCTCGAGCGCGAGGCGTCGCGGGCGAGCTCGAAGGCCTCGAGCGCGCGCTCCAGCGGCACCACCTGCGTGACCACCGGCGCCACCGCGAGGCTTCCGTCGGCGAGCGCCGCCAGCACCTCGTCGATCTCGTCGACGAAGCGGAAGGAGCCGATCAGGCGCAGCTCCCGGGTGATCGCGAGCGAGATCAGGGCCGGCTGCTCGCCCGAGGGGAGGAGTCCCACCATCACGACGGTGCCGCCGCGGGCGGCGCCCCGGACGGCCGAGGCGAGGCCGCGCGGGCTGCCCGAGGACTCGAAGACGACGTCGGCCGCGACCTCGGCGATCGCGTCGGCGTCGGTCGCGCGGATCGTCCGGGTCGCGCCGACCGCGCGGGCGATCGCGAGGGGCTCCTCGGCCAGGTCGACCGCGACGATCTCGGCCGCCCCCGCCCGCTTCAGCACGGCGACGATCAGCGCTCCGATCGGGCCGCTGCCGATCACCAGCGCGCGCCGTCCCGACACCTCCCCCGCGCGGGACACCGCGTGCCAGGCGACGCCCGCCGGCTCCGCGAGCGCCGCCTCCCGGAGCCCGAGACCGGCGGGCAGCTCGCGGAGCATGCGCGCCGGCAGCACCGCGTGGCGGGCGAACGCGCCCTGGGTGTGCGGCATCCGCGCGGCGCTGCCCAGGTAGGTGCCCTCGGTCGCGAGGTTCGGGCGCCCGTCTGGCCACTCGCCGCGCGCGGTCGCGGGGTGCACGGCGACGGCCGCGCCGACCGGGGGTCCGGAGCCGTCCGCCGCTGCCTCGACGACCGTGCCGACCACCTCGTGGCCGAGCGTCAGCGGCTCGCGGAGGATCGACTCGCCCGCGGCGCCGTGCGTCCAGTAGTGCAGATCGGAGCCGCAGATCCCGCCGTACGCGACGGCGACGAGAGCCTCGCCGGGGCCGCGCGGCGCGAGCGGCGCGTCCTCGACGCGGAGGTCGCCGGCGGCGTGGACGACGACGCGGGTGGTGGAGGCGGGGACGAGCGCGGTCATGCGGGTTCCGTTCGGTGGGTCGAGGGGTGGCTCAGACGACGACGGTCATGCCGCCGTCGATGAAGACGACCTGCCCGTTGACGTAGTCCGAGCCGTCGGAGGCGAGCCAGACGGCAGGGCCGATCAGGTCCTCGACGCGGCCCCAGCGCGCGGCGGGCGTGCGGCCGAGGATCCAGCTGTTGAACGCCTCGTCGTCGACGAGGCCCTGCGTCATCTCGGTGTGGATGTAGCCCGGCGCGATCGCGTTGACCTGGATGCCGTGCTGCGCCCACTCCGCCGTCATCGCGCGGGTGAGGTTGCGGATCCCGCCCTTCGAGGCGGTGTAGGGCGCGATCGTCGGCCGCGCGAGATCGGCCTGCACCGAGGCGACGTTGACGATCTTCCCGGTGCCGCGCGGGATCATCCGCTTCGCCGCCGCCCGGCCGACCACGAAGGCGCTGGTGAGGTTCGTGCGCAGCACCCGCTCCCAGTCGGCGACCTCGAGCTCGAGCAGGGGCACGCGGTGCTGGACGCCGGCGTTGTTGACCAGGATGCGCAGCGGGCCCACCGCCTCCTCGATCCACGCGACGCCCGCCTCGGCGGCCGCGTCATCGGTGACGTCGAAGGCGCGGGCGTGGATCCGCGGGCGGTCGTCGGTGCCGGCGAACCGCTCCGCGAGCTCGGCTCGGGCGGCCTCGAGGCGCTCGGGGTCGAGGCCGTTCAGGACGACGGTGGCGCCCGCCTCGGCGAGGCCGGTGGCGACGGCGCGGCCGATGCCGCGGCTGGATCCGGTGACGAGCGCCACGCGGTCGGTCAGGTCGAAGAGCACGGTTCCTCCAGAGGGTCGGAGCGGATGTCAGGGCTGCGGAGGCGCCGCGCGCGGAGGGCCCGCGACAGTGCGGCTCGCGAGCGCACCGATCCCGTCGAGGGCGATCAGCACCTCCTGGCCGGGCCCGACCTCGACGGCCGTGCCGGGCGAGCCGGTGAGGACGACGTCTCCCGGGTGGAGCGTGAGGTGGGAGGTGAGGTGCACCAGGATCTCGGCGGCGCGCCAGCCGAGGCGCTCGGTCGAGGAGACGGCCCGCACCTCCCCGTCGACGCTCACCGTGATGCCGACCGCGTCGACGTCGACTCCGGTCTCGATCCACGGTCCGAGCGGCGTCCAGCCGTCGCCGTTCTTGCCCTGGAGGAAGAGGCCGTCGGCGGCGATCATCCCGGGAGCGGTGACGTCGTTCGCGACCGTCGCTCCGAGCACGTGCGCGAGCGCGTCCTCGGGCGTGAGGTGCCGCGCGGTGCGGCCGATGACCAGGGCGAGCTCGCCCTCGACGACCACCGGGCCGATGCCCTCGTCGAGGACGATCGGGTCGCCGGGCCCGGCCAGCGTGTGCGCGGTCTTGTGGAAGGCCTGCGGCGGCAGCAGCCGGTCGGCAGCGGAGCCGTTGTGCGCCATGCCGAGGATGACGCGCGGCTCCACCGGGGCCAGCAGCTGCGCGCCCTCGACAAGCCAGCGGCGGCCCGTCTCGACCGGCTCCGCGGCGAAGGCGTCCTCGATCTCGCGCCACTCCCCCGCGACCTGGAGGACGACGGCCGGTCCGTCCTCGGCCCGGATCCGCGCGAGGCGCATCAGCGGACGCCCCTCGGCTCGACGCCGGTGATGCTGCTCGTTCTGCTGGTCGCCACGGTGCCTCGCTCACTCCGGCCCGCAGAGGCGGGATGGGTCGAGCGTAACAGCCCAGTGAACGGCATTCAACAGAATGGACGGCGAGGCGTCAGGCGGGTGCTCCGGCGACGAGGGGCGGGCGGCCGAGCGCCGCGGCGGCCTCGCGGAGGGCCGCGACGACCTCCTCCTGATCGTCGCCGACCGGCCGGACCAGCGAGACGCCGACCGCGACCGAGAGATCGGAGCGGGTGGCGGCCGGGACCGCGACGGCGACGCCCAGGACGCTGGGGTGCAGCTCGCCGTCGTCGATCGCGTAGCCGCGCACGCGCGCCGCGGCGACCTTGCGGAGCAGCTCGCGGGTCGAGGACGTGGACCGGTCGGTGAAGACGACGATGTCGCGGTCGTCGGCGAAGCGCTCGGCGATCTCGCTGTCGTCGAGCTCGGCCAGAAGCGCCGTTCCGACGGCCGTGGCGGAGGCGGGGTACCGGTCGCCGACGCTCGCGGAGAGCGCGAACCGCTCCCGCCCCTCGTGCACCGCCAGGTAGAGGACCCGCGTGCCGTCGAGCAGCGCGATCTGCACCAGCTGACGCGAGAGCACCGGCGACTCCTCGCAGAGCCGGTAGAACTCGCGCACCGGGTCGAAGCCGGCGAGGTAGTGGCTGCCGAGCTCGACGGTGCGCCGACCGAGGAGGAAGCCGGAGCCGACGCGGCGGATGAGCCGGCCCTCCTCGAGTGCGGCGCAGAGGTTCGAGGTCGACGACTTGGCGATCCCGAGCTCGCGGGCGATGTCCGTCAGCGTGCGCGGGCCGCCCGCGTCGGCCAGGAGGTCGAGGATCCGCATGGCGCGCGACACGGCGGGGGCGCCCGAGCCCCTGTCGGAGTCGACCGTCGTCGGGGGCGCATCGGGGCGGGCCATGGCGTCCTCTTCCGGGGGCGGGGTCAGTAGAACTCCACCGTATCGACTCGGTTGATCAGGGGCTCCCCGTCGAGGAAGCGGGTGGCGTTGCGCGCGAAGAGCTCGGCGATCAGGCGGTCCTCCGCGACGTTCAGCGCCGCGGTGTGGGGGCTGATCAGGACGCTCGGGTGGCTCCAGAGCGGGCTGCTCTGCTCGAGCGGCTCCTCCGCCACCACGTCAAGCGCGGCGAAGCCGACGCGGCCGTCGTCGAGCGCGGCGAGCAGCGCCTCCTCGTCGACGACCGTCCCGCGGCCGACGCTGACGAACGAGGCGCCGGGGCGCAGTGCGGCGAAGAACTCGGAGCCGACCAGCTTCTCGGTGGCGGCGGTGCCGGGGAGCGTGACGACGACCCCGTCGATCCGGCCCGCCACCTCCGCGATCGCGTCGGGGGCGACGATCTCGTCGACGTGCTCCACCTCGGTCTCGTGGCGGCTCGTGCCGATCACGCGGGCGCCGAGCTGCTGGAGCTTGCGGGCGGTTGCGCGCCCGATCGTGCCGAGCCCCACGATCAGGACCGTCTGCTCCGAGATCAGCCCCATCGTCCACCGGCCGCCCCAGACGCGCTCGCACTGGAGGGATTGGAGGCGCGGGAGGGACTTGGCGCCGGCCAGGAGTCCGAAGACCCCGAACTCGGCGAGCGGCTCGGAGTGGACTCCCGCGGAGGTCGAGAACGCGATGCGCTCGAGCTGCGCGTCGTCGAGCCCCGCGGCCCGCACCTGCGCGCCTCCGCCCGCGGGCATCGTCTGCACCCAGCGGAGGCGCGGATTCGCGGCCGCCGTGCGCGCGAGCGCGGCGGGGGTCTCGTCCGGCACGCCGTAGAGCACGTCCGCGGAGTCGACGAGCTCGTCGAAGGCGCGCTGCTGCTCCGGGGTGCGCCGGAAGGAGGGGTCTCCGCCGTGGTCGCCGGGGTGGCGCATCGGAGGGAGGAGGCTCTGGTCGGCGACGACGTCGAGGCGCGGCTCGAGCTCGACGATGCGGGCGATCAGCTCGGAGCTGAGCGGCGAGGCGATGACGACGCGGAGGCGATCGGTCACGGGTGTCCCTTCGCGGGACGGTGCGGGAGGCTCTCCCCCGGATCGGCCCGCGCCCACCCTACTTCACTCCTGTGAACCCTGTTCGATATGCTGGGCGCATGCCGGACACCACGACCGCCGCCCTCCCCCCCGCGCGCACCGGCTTCGTCGGGCTCGGGAGCATGGGCGCCCCGATGGCCCGGCGCCTCGTCGCCGCCGGCGTCCCGCTCGGGATCACCGCGCGCCCCGCGTCCGCCGACCGCGCCCGCCGCGCCGTCCCCGGGGCGCAGTGGCACGACTCCGCCCGCTCGCTCGCCGCCGCCTCGGACGTGCTGATCGTGATGGTGCCGGACCTGCCGCAGCTCGAGGAGGTGCTCGAAGGAGAGGAGGGAGTGCTCGCCGCGGGGTCGGACCTCGTGCTCGTCGTCTGCTCCAGCGTGTCCGCCACCGGCCTGCGCGAGCTGGCGGGACGCCACCCGCGGCTCCGCCTCGTCGACGCCCCCGTCAGCGGCGGCACCGAGGGCGCCGAGGCGGGGACCCTCTCGATCATGGTCGGCGGGGCGGAGGAGGACGTCGCCCGGGTGCTGCCCGTCCTGTCCGCCTGCGGGACCGCCGTCCGCCTCGGGCCGCTCGGCGCCGGCGAGGTGGCGAAGGCCTGCAACCAGCTCGTCGTCGCCGCGACCATGACCGCGATCGCGGAGGCCGCCGTCATCGCCGAGCGCTCCGGCCTCGACCTCGACACGCTGCTCGCCCTGCTGCAGGGCGGCTACGCGGGCAGCCGCGTGCTCGAGACCAAGCGCAATGCCCTGGTCGCCCGCGACTACACGCCGACCGGCGTCGCCTCCTTCATGGACAAGGACCTGCGGGCCGCGGCCGACGAGGCGGAGGCGACGGGCACCTCCGCTCCGCTGCTCGGCACGCTCCGCACCGTGTTCCACGACCTGGTCGACGCCGGCCTCGGCGACGAGGACCTCGCGGTGGTGCACCGCTTCGTCGCCGAGCGCTGAGGCGGGGAGCGTTCGCGCAGAGGCCGGGCGGAGACGTCCCGCTGCGCGCCGGGACACCGGCGAGGGGGCGGTGTCTCGGCGGAGAGGCGCCCGCGCGAGAGCAGCCTCCGCGCGTCGACGCAAGGGCCCCCGCTCCGGGCGTCCCCGACCTAACGTCGGAGGAACGGCATCATCGAGCGAAGGAGCACGACATGGCATCAGGAGTCGCAACGGTCTGGGTCCCCGTCACGGACATGGAGCGGGCGGTCGCGTTCTACCGCGACACGCTCGGCCTCGAGGTCAAGGACACCTCGGACGACTGGTCGGAGCTGGACGCCGGCGGGCTGATGATCGGCCTGAACGCCCGCGAGTCGGCCACGGTCGCGGAGCAGGGCGGGGCGGTCATCTCGTTCCAGCCCGAGGGCTCGATCGAGGACGAGCTGGAGCGCCTCACGGCGCGGGGCGCGTCGATCCAGGGCGAGATCAGCGACCACGAGTGGGGCCGCATCCTCCCCTTCAAGGACTCGGAGGGCAACGACCTCCAGTTCTACTCGCCGCCGCAGAGCTGAGCGGAGGGCCGCCGTCGAGGCGGCCGCGACGAGCGGCGGGCGGGCCGGAGCCGGAAGGCTGCGGTCCGCCCGCCGCTGTGCGTCGCGCGGGCGGTCGTTCCCCGCGCAGGTGCGTCGCCCGGCCGGTGCGGTCCTCGGATCGTCTCTCCGCCGCACCTGAGGCCTCACTTACAGCCCTTCTCCGCACCTGAGGTCATAGGATCAGCTGTCCGCCGCATCTGCGGACTCCTGATCCGGAGGTCCCCGTGCGTCGTCGCCTGCTCCCCCTCGTCCCGGCCGCTGCCGCGCTCCTCCTGCTCGCCGGCTGCTCCGCTCCGTCGACCCCCGCCGGCGATGCGGCCACCGGCGGCGCGACGTCCTCGGCCGGCGGCTCCCTCACGGTCTTCGCCGCCGCCTCGCTGAAGGGCGCGTTCACCGAGCTCGCCACGGGGTTCGAGGCCGCCGAGCCCGGAGCCGAGGTCGAGCTCTCCTTCGCCGGCTCCTCCGACCTCGCGACGCAGATCGTCAACGGCGCCCCGGCCGACGTCTTCGCCTCCGCCGACGAGCGCACGATGTCCACCGTCGCCGAGGCCGGGCTCGTCGACGGGGACCCGGTCGACATCGCCACGAACACGCTCGAGATCGCCGTGCCCCCCGGCAACCCGGCACAGGTCGCCTCGCTCGCCGACCTCGCCCGGCCCGGGACCGCCACCGTCGTCTGCGCGCCGCAGGTGCCGTGCGGAGCGGCGGCCGCCGCGGTCGAGCAGGCCGCCGGGGTCGACATCTCCCCCGTGAGCGAGGAGTCGTCGGTCACCGACGTGCTCGGCAAGGTGTCCTCGGGCGAGGCGGACGCCGGGCTCGTCTACGCGACCGACGTCCGCGGGGCCGCGGGCTCGGTCACCGGCATCCCCTTCGCCGAGGCCTCGGAGGCGGTGAACACGTACCCGATCGCGGCGCTGACCGGAGCGGGCGACCCGGCCACGGCGGCGGCCTTCGTCGCGTACGTCGCCTCCGACGCCGGACGCGCGGCGCTCGCGGCGGCCGGGTTCGGAGCGCCGTGAGGAGCGTCGCGGCGTCGGACGAGGGGTGCAGGACGGTCAGCGGGTCGGTCATAGGAGGGTCGTAGGACGGTCATCGGAGGCGCAGAGCCCCGGCGGCCAGGGTTGCTCGCGACGGACACCACGATCGACGAGGAGCACGACCATGACCCGCATCCCGGAGCCCCGCAGCACGCCCGACGGACCGGCCTACGAGGGCCGCCGCCTCGACCGCCCCGAGGAGGAGGTGGTCGACCAGGGCCTCCCGTTCGACGTGGGGACCCTCTTCTCACGTCGCGGCGTGCTGACGCTGGTCGGCGCGGGGGCGGCGACCCTCGGGCTCGCGGCGTGCGCCACCGGAGGACCGGGATCCGCCTCCTCCGCCGCCGCGACCGCCGCCGCGACTCCCACCGCGACCGCCACGGCCGGGACCGCCACCGCGGTCGCCGGCGAGATCCCCGACGAGACGGCCGGACCCTACCCGGGCGACGGCTCGAACGGGGTCGACGTCCTCGAGCGCTCCGGGATCGTCCGCAGCGACCTGCGGACCAGCATCGGCGGCGGCGCGACGGCCGACGGGGTCCCCCTGGCGCTCACTCTGACGATCCTCGACGCGGCGAACGGGGGCGTGCCGTTCGCCGGAGCCGCCGTGTACGTCTGGCACTGCGACGCGCACGGGGACTACTCGATGTACTCCAGCGGCGTCGAGGACGAGACGTACCTCCGCGGCGTGCAGGTCGCCGACGCGTCGGGCGTCGTCTCCTTCGCCTCGATCGTCCCGGCCTGCTACTCCGGCCGGTGGCCGCACATCCACTTCGAGGTGCACCCGGGAGTGGACTCGATCACCGACGCGTCGAACGCGATCGCGACCTCGCAGGTCGCCCTGCAGGAGGAGGCGTGCACCGCGGTCTACGCCCTCGACGCGTACGCGGGCTCGGCCGCGAACCTCGCCCGGGTCGGCCTGGACTCGGACTCCGTCTTCGGCGACGACGGTGGAGCCCTGCAGCTCGCGACGATGTCCGGCAGCCCGGCGTCCGGCTACTCCGCGGCACTCACGGCGAGCGTCGACACCCGCACCGCGCCGACCGCGGGCGCCGCACCCCGCAGCCGCTGAACCCCCGTCCTCCTCCGCGGGACGCCGCTCCGGTCCGCGACACGCCGACGGCGGCGTACCGGAGCGGCCTCTCGCGAGAGGGGAACGGGCGTCAGCGCAGGAGGCGGCGGGCGACGGCCACGGCGCCGAGGGCGGCGAGGACCCAGGGGCCGCCGACGAGCAGCGGGTCGAGGATCTGGTGGCGCACGTCGGTCCGGCCGCGGCGCGAGGCGATCGGGCGCGCGTGCACCTCGGCCAGCACACCGGTCTCGGTGATCGGATCGTCCGGCCGTGTCGTGAGCAGCGAGCGGAGGTGCGCCCCGGTCGACTCCACCCGGTCGCCCAGCACGAGCAGCAGCCAGTGCGCGTGGCGCCCCTCGCTGAACCGGTCGTAGGCGTAGCGGCGGATCGCGCCCGAGATCCCGTTGAGGGGCTGCGCCGTGCCGAAGACGGCGGGCAGCTCGAGGTGCTCGATGCTCTTCTCGCGACGGCCGTGCGTCCGCATCCTCTCCGGGCGCTCCCAGTGCGCGCCCGAGACGAGGTCGCTGCGCTCGCGGGGGAAGGCGGGCCGGTCGGCGGGATCGAGGTCGGCGCCCCAGCCCGTGATGCGGGCACGCAGCTCCTCGGCGGTCGGCACGCGGACGGGGCGGTCGGCGGTGTACGGCACGGGATCCTCCTACGGGACGACGACGGTCTTGATGCAGCCGTCGAGCTTGGACGAGAACAGGTGGTACCCCTCGGCGATGTGCTCGAGCGGGATGCGGTGCGTGATCAGGTCGCTGGGCGTGATGTGCCCGGCACGGATGTGCTCGAACAGGCGCGGCCACTGGCGGGTGACGGGGGCCTGGTTCATCCGCAGCGTGAGGCCCTTGTTGACGGCGTCGCCGAACTTGACGGCGCTCGCGAGCGGACCGTAGGCGCCCATCACCGAGACGGTGCCGCCCTTGCGGACGCCGTCGATCGCCCAGTTGAGCGCGATCGGCGAGCCGCCCTGCAGCGTGAGCTCGGCGCCGGTGACGTGCTGGAGGAGGTTCCCGTCGGCCTCCGCCCCGACCGCGTCGATCACGACGTCGGCGCCGAGCCCGCCGGTGGTCTTCTTGAGGGTGACGATGAGGTCGTCCTCCTCGGGGTAGTCGATGGTCTCCGCGAAGGCGAACTCGCGGGCCTTGGCGAGCCGGTAGTCGATCTGGTCGACGACGATGACGCGGCCGGCGCCCATCAGCCAGGCGGACCGCGCGGCGGCCAGGCCGACCGGTCCGGCTCCGAGCACCACGACCGTGTCGCCCTCGACGATGTCGCCGAGCTGCGCGCCGAAGTAGCCGGTCGAGAAGGCGTCGGTGAGCATCAGGGCGTCCTCGTGCGGCAGCCACTCGGGGATCTTCGTCGGGCCCACGTCGGCGAAAGGGACGCGCACGTACTCCGCCTGCCCGCCGTCGTAGCCGCCTGCCGAGTGCGAGTAGCCGTAGATGCCGCCGATCGCGGTGGCGTTCGGATTCACGTTGTGGCAGTTGGAGTAGAGGCCGCGGGAGCAGAACCAGCAGGAGCCGCAGGAGATGGTGAAGGGGACCATCACCGTGTCGCCGACGCTGAGGTCCTGCACCGACGAGCCCACCTCGTCGACCACGCCGATGAACTCGTGGCCGAAGGTGTGGCCGATCCGGGTGTCCGGGAGCAGCCCGTGGTAGAGGTGCAGGTCGGATCCGCAGATCGCCGCCATCGTCACCCGGACGATCGCGTCGTTCGGGTGCTCGATCCTCGGCCGGTCCTTCTCCTCCACGCGGACCTTGTAGGGGCCCCGGTAGACCATCGCGCGTATGCCGCCTCCTGTGTCGTCGTCCCTTCAGCGTGCGTCGTGCTCCCGCCGGTCCTCCAGGGGGTTGCGCGCGGGGCCCGGGATCCCCAGCGCCCGTTCCTCCGCGTTCCTCTCCTCCCTCTCCGCGAGATGCCACCCGGATGCGCGGCACGCCGCAGGAGGCGTACCGCAGCGGCATCTCGTGGAGGAGACGGACACGGCACGGGCTCAGCCGCGGACGTAGGATCGACTCCATGCCGCAGATACGGATCAGAGACGCCGCCGCCGCGCTCGGCGTGAGCGACGACACGCTGCGGCGCTGGATCGAGAACGGGACGCTCGAGAGCGCGAAGGACGCGTCCGGGAGACGCGTCGTCGACGGCCTCGAGGTCGCCCGGCTCGCCCGCGCGAACGCCGTGCTGCCGGAGGATCCGTCCCCGGTCGCGCGCTCGGCCCGCAACCGCTTCGTCGGAATCGTCACCGGCATCGTGATGGACACCGTGATGGCGCAGGTCGAGCTGCAGTGCGGTCCGCACCGCGTGGTCTCGCTGATGAGCAGCGAAGCGGTCCGCGAGCTCGGGCTCGAGCCCGGGTCTCCCGCGGTGGCGGTGGTCAAGGCGACCACGGTCATCGTCGAGACGCCGCTCGCCCGCGGCTGATGCGCACCGGGTCCGGCCTGCCGCGCTGGATCGTGGCCGTCGCCGCGCTCGGCGCCCTGCTGGTGCTGCTCCCGCTCGCCGCGATCCTCGCCCGCGTCGACTGGCCGCAGTTCCTGCCGCTGATCACCTCCGACTCCTCCGTCGCCGCGCTCCTGCTGAGCCTGCGCACCTCCGCCGTCGCGACCCTGCTGTGCCTGCTGCTCGGCACCCCGATGGCCCTCGTGCTCGCCCGCACGGCCTTCCCCGGCCAGCGCCTGCTCCGCTCGCTGGTGCTGCTGCCGCTGGTGCTCCCGCCGGTGGTCGGCGGGCTGGCGCTGCTCTTCACCTTCGGGCGGATGGGCCTGCTCGGCGGCGCACTGGAGGCCCTCGGCGTCCGCATCGCGTTCTCGACCACCGCCGTCGTGATCGCGCAGACCTTCGTGGCCCTGCCGTTCCTGGTGCTGACGCTCGAGGGCGCGCTGCGCAGCGCCGGCGCGCGGTACGAGTCGGTCGCCGCGACGCTCGGCGCCTCCCCCGGGACGGTGCTCCGGCGGATCACGCTGCCGCTGATCCTGCCGGGCCTCGCCTCGGGCACGATCCTCTCGTTCGCGCGGGCGCTGGGCGAGTTCGGAGCGACGCTGACCTTCGCCGGCAGCCTCGAGGGCACGACGCGCACCCTCCCGCTCGAGATCTACCTGCAGCGCGAGAGCGATCCGGACGCGGCGGTCGCCCTCGCGCTGGTGCTCGTGGTGGTCGCAGTGCTCGTGATCGGTCTCGCGCACGGCCGCTCCGCCCGAGGGGTGCCGCGGTGAGCCTGCTGCTGGAGGCGCGGCTCGAGGCGCGCGGGATCGACGTGCGGATCGACGTGGCCGAGGGCGAGACGATCGCGTTGCTCGGGCCCAACGGCGCGGGCAAGTCGACCGTGCTCGAGCTGATCGCCGGCCTCGTCCGCGCCGACTCCGGGCGGGCGACCGCCGGCGGCGACCTGCTCTTCGACGACCGCCGGTGGACTCCTCCGCACCGCCGCCCCGTCGCCCTGCTGGCGCAGGACCCGCTGCTGTTCCCGCACCTCAGCGTGCGCGAGAACGCGGCGTTCGGTCCGCGCAGCGCCGGCGCCGGACGGGCGCGGTCCCGCGAGCGGGCCGAGCGCGAGCTGGCCGCAGCGGGCGTGGCCGACCTGGCCGACCGGCGCCCGGGGAGCCTCTCCGGCGGCCAGGCGCAGCGGGTCGCCCTCGCCCGAGCCCTCGCGACCGACCCGCGCCTCCTGCTGCTCGACGAGCCGCTGGCCGCGGTCGACGCCCGGACCGCCCCGGTCCTCCGCCGGATGCTCCGCGAGGTGCTCGCCGACCGCTCGGCGATCGTGGTCACCCACGACGTGCTCGACGCCTGGACCCTCGCCGACCGGGTGCTGGTGCTGCACGGCGGCCGTGTGGTGGAGGAGGGGCCGACCGCCCGGGTCCTCACGCGCCCGCGCACCGCGTTCACCGCCGAGCTCGCCGGGCTCGAGCTGCTCGAGGGCGTCCGCACCGCGACGGGTCTGCGCACCGCCGACGGCCACGAGCTGTCCGGAGTCGCGGCCGAGCCGGTCGCGGTCGGCGCCGCGGTGCTCGCCGCGGTCCGTCCCTCCGCCGTCTCCGTCGGAGAGGGAGGCCTCCGCGCCGTGATCACCGATGTGGAGCAGCGGGGAGACGCGGTGCGGGTGCGCAGCGCGCTCCTGACCGCCGACGCCCCGGCGGCCGACGCGGCGCGCCTCGACCTCGCGCCCGGCCGCGAGGCAGGCTTCACCGTCGCTCCGGAGGATCTGCTGGTCTACCCGGCGTGAGGGGCGGGCACGAGGAGACTGCTCGCCATCCGGTGTGAATCCGTCCCTCGGACCGCCCTGTGCTCGACGTGAGGGACGGCGCGAGCGCCCGTCCCGCTACTCCGCCCCGCCGCCGTCCCCGCCGGGCGCAGCGCCGGACAGCGGGAGCCGCGCCCTCAGCCGCGCCCCCGCCAGCACGGGCGAGTCCGAGAGCTCCAACGAGCCCCCGTAGACCGCGAGGTGCCGCTCCAGCCGCGCCAGGCCCGAGCGCGTCGACCCCTCGACGAGTCCGCGGCCGTCGTCGTCGAGGGTGAGCGCCACGACGCCCGCCTCCTCGTCGCCGCGCACCCGCAGCGAGGAGGCGCCGCCGTGCTTCAGCGCGTTGGTGACCGCCTCCTCCAGGAACCGGACCAGGAGCATCCGCTGGTCGAGCGGCGGCTCGGCACCCTCGGCGGCGAGCGCCGGGATGCGGCCGAGGTCGAGGTCGACGGCGATCTCGGGAGGGAGGCGCGCGACGAGGTCGCGGACGGCGGGGACCAGGCCGTGGTCGATCTCGACCGGGTAGAGGGCGTGGCCGACTGCGCGCACCTCGTCCTCGCGGAGCCGGTCGAGCCGGGCGGCGATGGCGAGCAGCCGCTCCGAGGCCGCCTCGTCGGATGTGCTCGCGACCGCGTGCAGCTCGGCGGTCAGCACCACGAGTCCGTTCTGGAGGCCGCCGTGCAGGCTCTGCGCGACGTCGCGCCGCACCCGCAGCTCCTCCCGCTGCAGGGCCTGCACCGCCTCGAGCGCCTGCACGGAGGCGCGGGCGTGCTCCCGCTCCTTCTCGCGCACGCGCCGTGCCGCGCGCACGAGCAGGTAGCCGTAGGCGGTGATCAGCGCGATCACCGTGGATCCGACGACCAGCTCGACCGCGAGAGCGGGGAGGGCCGAGAGCGGGTAGACGCCGGTCAGCACCTGGAGGCAGCAGCGGAGGAGTCCCATCCCCACGGCGATGACCGCCGTCCGGGCCACCCGGCCGCTGCCGGTCGAGCGCTCGGGACGCAGCACCGCGACCAGGGCGATCGCGAGCCCGATCGTCGACACGTTGACCAGGACGCGCGTCGTCACGTCGAGCAGCGGCCCCGGATCGACGCCCCGCAGCGTCCGCGACAGCATCCCGAGCGCGAAGACGGCCTGGAGCGCGGCCAGCAGCGAGAGGACGCCGCCGAGGAGGGCCATCGCTCCGAGGACGATGCGGTTGTCCTCGCGCGCGTCGCGCGGGCCGGCGCTCATCCGGTGTGCTCGAGGAAGAGGAGCGTCGCGTCGACCCGCGGGTTGCGCTCGCCGTCCGAGCGGACGCCGAGGGACGCGTAGACGGCGTTGACGTGGTTGTCGACCGAGCGGACCGCGATGCCGAGGCGCTCGCCGATCGCGGCGTTGGTCAACCCCGATGCGAGACCCGAGAGCACCTCGTACTGGCGCGGGCTCAGCGCGGCGACCGGGGAGTCTCGGCGAGCCGCGCGGGCCGCGACCAGCGCCGGATCGAGCACGGTGCGGCCGTCCGCCGTCGCGCGGACGGACGCGAGCAGGGCGGGGGCGGAGAGGGAGGAGGTCTTCGAGAGGTAGCTCCAGCCGCGGGCCTCGGCGCGGTCGAGGCGGAGGAAGCGGTGCATCGCGTCGACGGCCGAGAGCAGGACGATGCCCAGCCCCGGCGCGGTGGACCGCAGCCGGCGCCCGAGCTCGATGCCGTCCCCGTCGCCGAGCTCGATGTCGAGTATCGCCACGTCGAGCTCCGCGGGCCGCAGCACCGACCGCGCCTCCGTGGCGGATCCGGCCTCCACGACGCTCCGCACGCCCGGCACCGCGCGCAGCAGCGACGACAGCATGTGCCGGTAGAGGGGCTGGTCGTCGACGACGGCCAGCCTGAGCTCCGGAACGCCCCCCACGGATGTCATCCGCCCATCTTCACCCATGCTCCGGAGGTCGAGGCGTCCCTCGACCGGGGGTCACAGCGCGAGGATCCGCGTCGGCTCGCGGGCGGCGGCGGACGCCTGCCCCGTGAGCGGGGGGATCAGGAGTGACGGGGCGGGGTCGATGAGGCGGGCGCGGAGGGGCGGGTGGCGGCGAAGGGCGGCGAGGAGCGGAGCCGCACGCCGTTCCTGAGCACCCCACCGCGCCGCTCAGGACAGCCGGACGCCCGTCAGCGCGAGGCCCGCGGCGGCCGCCGCGACGGCGAGCGCCGCCGTGCCGACGCCGTAGCCCAGGCCGGCCGCCCAGCGCCGGTCGAGCAGCAGCCGCGCGGTCTCGACGCTCGCCGTGCTGAACGTGGTGAAGCCGCCGAGCACGCCCGTCCCGAGCACGGCCCGCCACACCGGGTCGAGGACGCCGGCCAGCACGAGCCCGGTGACGACTCCGAGCAGCAGCGACCCGCTCACGTTGATCAGCGCGGTGCCGACCGGCCAGCGCGCCGGCACGAGCGACCGCGCGACCCCGTCGACGACGAGCCGTGCGGCCGCTCCGACTCCGCCCGCGAGAGCGACCGCGAGCAGCAGGCCGGGCGTCACGCCGCCGCCCTCCGCCGCCCCGCGACCGCGATGCCCAGCGCCGCGGCGAGCACGCCCAGCACGAGCGTGCCGCCGGTGTAGAGCAGGTACTCCACGACGTGGCCGCCCTCGAGCAGCGCGACCGTGTCGAGCGAGAAGGTGCTGTAGGTCGTGAATCCGCCCAGCACGCCGGTGCCGAGCAGGAGGCGCAGGGTGCGGCGCCCGCCCTCGTCCGGCCCGCGCCGCGCCAGCGCCTCGAGCAGGAGGCCCAGGAGGAACGCGCCCGGCAGGTTCACGGCGAGCGTCGCGACCGGCACGACGCCCAACGGGGGCAGTGCGGCGCCGATCGCGGCACGGGCAGCCGTGCCGACGGCTCCGCCCGCCGCGACGAGGAGGATCGCGGAGGGGCGCAGGTGGAGGGGTCGCGTCACTCCGCGAGGTCCCAGGGCGCCGGGCGCGACGGGTCGCGGTCGGCGCGCGGGACGACGAGCACGGGGCGGTGCTGGCGGTGAGCGAGGTGGGCGGCGACGCTCCCGCTGAGGAACTCGGCGATGCTCGCGAGCACGCCCGCGTCGCGGGTGCCGACCACGATCATCCGCGCGTCGACCTCCTCGGCGACCTCGGCGAGCGCCAGGGCGGGCTCGCCCCGCGCCGCGCGCAGCGACCACTGCACGGTGCTGCCGTCCAGCTCGTGCTCGACCGTCTCGCGGAGCCCGGGCGGGAGGGACGGGCCTTCGCCGCGGTCGGCCGCGGCGCCGACGAAGCCGAGCGGGATGCCGCCTGTCATCGGATCGACGTACTCGCCGACGAGGTACGGATCGGCCGAGACCGACACGAGCAGCAGGGCGGCTCCGGCGTCGGCGGCGACGCGGGCGGCGGTGCGCAGGACCTCGGGTCGCTGGCCGTCGACGATGCCGACGAGGACGGGCCCGGTGGGGGTGGGTGCGGTCATGAGGAGCTCCTTCCCGGTTGCGCCCCATCCTGGCACCGCGCGGGCGCGAGCGGTCGGAGCATCCGTGCCGGATCCGTCGTGATCGTTCCGTTATGCACGGGCCTCGGGCTAGAGTGGCTCGTCGCCGGATCCCCACCGGCGCCCGACCCCCGTCACCACCGTCATCCGAGGAGAACGCACGCGTGTCGAAGCCAGGCATTCCCACCCCTGAGGAGAGTGCCGGCACCCCGACCACTGCATCCCTGACCCGGCGCGAGGCCCGCGAGGCCGAGCGACGTGCGGCCCTGGCCGAGGCGGAGACGGGCGCGGCGACCGCCGGTGCCGCGGTCGAGGGCAGCGGATCGGACGACTCCGCCGCTTCCGCAGGCGCTGGCGACGCCGCGCCCACCGCCGTCGACGCCGCAACGGCCGCGGCGACCGCTCCGACCGTCTCGGTCGAGGTCCCCGCCGTCGCCTCCCCCGCCTCCCGGTCGATCCCGGCCTCACCGCGCCGCGCGTCCGCCTCCCGCCCCGTCGCTCCCCGCGCCGCCGAACCCGCCCGAGCCCGTGGCCTCAGCCGTCGCGCCCTCGCCTTCGGCACCTTCTCGGTGGTCGGCGGCCTCTTCGCCACGGCCGCGATCCCCGCGTACGGCGCCCGCAGCTCCTCCGCCACCGCGACCGGCCGCGCCGCCGCGAACCGGGTCGGCCTCCAGAACCTCACCGTCTCCTCCGACGCCGCCGGCCAGACCGCCGTCCGCGACGCCTTCGCCGCCCCGACCCAGGCGCAGCTCGACGAGGCCAGCCGCCAGGCGGCCGTGCTCTCCGGATCCAACGGCGGCGAGTTCTCGACCGTGCAGACCCGCGCGGTCGGCGACGACTACCCGTGGCCCTACGAGACCATCGACGACGACGGCGGCGGACTCTCGCCCCTCGGCTACTACTACCGCGAGTGCGTCGACTTCGTGGCCTGGCGCCTCAACCGCGACGCCGGTCGCACCTCCGCGCCGTGGAAGTACACGTGGGGGAACATCACCCCGCTCGGCGGCAGCGCCTACGAGTGGCCGGACAACTGGGCCGCGAAGGGCTGGGCGACCAGCAGCGTCCCGATCGTCGGCTGCGTCGCGTGGTGGACCTACAACCACGTCTCGTACGTGCAGAAGGTCAACGACGACGGCACCGTGCTCCTCGAGGAGTACAACTACGGCGGCAAGCACAGCTACGTGACCCGCACCTTCCCCACCGCGCAGGTCCCGCTCTTCCTGTACCCGCCGGTCCTGTAGGGGGCCCGTTCCCGTCGCGCGTCGGCGGGCGGGAGCGTCGCAGTCCTGCTCCCGGCGCGCGTCAGCCGAGCGCTGTGAGGAGTATCGCGAAGGCTGCCGTCGTCGGATCGACGAGCGCCATGTGGTCGGCGTCGGTGAGCTCGTGCAGCTGCACGGCGAGATGCCGGTCGGCGTATCGGCGGCTGTAGGCGACGGGGACGTCCTCGTCGAGCACGCCGTGGATCAGCGTGGTCGGCTGCGGCGGCGCGGGCAGCTGCGCGGGGTCGGCGCCCGGGAGCAGCGCGAGGTCACCGCCGAGGAGCTCGCCCACGGCGTCGTCGCTGAGGCGGTCGGCGGAGGCGGCGGCCAGGTCGAGCACGCCCGCCAGCGCCACCACGGCCGCGACGAGCGGCGACGGACGGGCGGCCTGCGACCAGACGGCGAGGTGGCCGCCGGCGGAGTGGCCGACGAGGGTGACCGGCCCGGCGCCGGGCAGCAGTGCCGGGAGCGCCGCGAGCACGGCCAGGACGTCGTCGCCGGTGCCCGGCCAGCCGCCTCCCGGGTCACCCGTGCGCCGGTACTCGGGGAGGAGCACGTCGTGCCCGCGGTCGGCCAGCGCCGCCGCGAGCGGCCGGGCGTGCCGCCGGTCCCACCGCGCGCGCCAGAATCCGCCGTGCACGAGCACGACCGGCCGGCGCGCCTCGCCGGGCGCCCCGCGGAAGACGTCCGCGATCTGCTCCGGCGCCTCCCCGTACCGGCGCACCTCGTCCGGCTCGCGCCCCTCCGTCTGCTGCATCCCCCCAGTACCTCCCCGCGAGACGCCACGTCGGTGCGCCCGGCACGGCGTGTCGCGTACCGGAGCGGCATCCCTCGGAGAGGGAGGGGACCGCGTCAGGACTCGAACCAGCCCCGGGGGTGGTGGTCGGCCGTGAGGGGCGTGCGCGGCCGAGTCGGGCGGGCCCAGCGGACGGCGTTCGCCAGCACGCGCCGGATGTCCGGGTGGTGGTAGACGGGGTAGTCCTGGTCGCCGGGCGAGAAGTAGAAGACCTTCCCGAGGCCGCGGGTGTAGGTCACGCCGGAGCGGAACACCTCGCCGCCGGTGAACGTCGACAGGAACACCGTCTCCTCCGGCACCGGGATGTCGAAGTACTCGCCGTACATCTCCTGCTCGGGGATGATCAGCGGGCTGGGCACGCCCTCGGCTATCGGATGGGTGGGCGCGATCGTCCAGACCAGCTCGCGGTCGCGGTCGTTGCGCCACTTCAGCGAGCAGGTCGTGCCCATGAGCGCCTTGAAGATCGACGAGTAGTGGCCCGAGTGCAGGACCAGGATCCCCATCCCCTCCTGCACGTGCCGCAGGACGCGCTGGACGACCTCGTCCGACACCTCCTCGTGCGCGATGTGCCCCCACCACAGCAGCACGTCCGTCGTCGCGAGCGCCTCCTCGGTGAGCCCGTGCTCGGGCTCGGGGAGCGTCGCGGTACGCACCGAGACGGCGTCGCCGAGCGACTCCGCGAGCCCGTCCGCGATGACGCGGTGGATGCCGTCCGGGTAGTGGCGCAGCACGGTCTCGTCGCCGCGGGTCTCGTGGCGGAACTCGTTCCAGACGAGGACCTCGATCGGGGCGCTCATGCGACCGCCACCTCCTTCTTCTCGGCGGCGGAGCGGTAGATCGCGTCGACCACCCGGCTGCGGTGCAGCGCGTACTCGCCGTAGTGGCCGGAGTAGCGGGGGCCGCCCGCGGGCGCGTCGGCTCCCGAGGCGATCGCCTCCAGGAACTCGGCGATGACCGAGCGGTGGTGTCCGGCGGGGACCTTCACGTCGGGGTGCGAGACGGTCGGCGCTCCGGCGACCTCGGAGTAGAGCGTCAGAGTCCCCTCCGTGGCGTAGTCGGCGATGTGGAGGCGCGCGCCCCCGGCCGAGCCGAGCAGCTCGACCTCGATGTCCTCGTCGACCTTGGAGTAGCTGGCCCAGGAGGCGTCGAGCTGGAGCGAGCGGCCGTTGTCGAGGCGCAGCAGGGCGCTCGAGAAGTCCTCCACCTCGAACGCGTGCGTGCCGGTGGCGGCGACGCCGTGCGGGCGCCCTCCGCGGCCGGAGCGGCCGATCTCGCCGTACGCGACCGCCGAGACGCTGGTCACGCGCGGCTCGTCGAGCAGGTGCAGCGCGATGTCGAGCACGTGGGAGCCGAGGTCGATGAGCGGGCCGCCGCCGGCGAGCTCCTTGCTGGTGAACCAGGAGCCGATGCCGGGGATGCCGGTGCGCCGCTGCCAGCTCGCGCGGGCGTGGTAGACGTCGCCGAGCGGTGCGTCGTCGAGGTAGTCGCGGAGGAAGGCGACGTCGGCGCGGCGGCGGTGGTTGTAGGCGATCTCGAGCACGCGGTCGTTCGTGCGGGCGGCCTCGACCATCTCGGCCGCCAGCTCGGCGGTGGTGGCGAGCGGCTTCTCGCAGAAGACGTGCTTGCCGCTCGCGAGCGCGGCCACGGCGATCGGGTGGTGCAGGTGGTTCGGGACGCCGATGGAGACGACGTCGAGGTCGTCGCGGGCGACGAGGTCCTCCCAGTCGGCGTAGAGGTCGGGGACGCCGCGGGTCGCGCCGAGTTCGTGCAGGCGCGCCTCCTCCTGGCCGGCGAGCGCGACGACGCGGGCGCCGGGCAGGGACTGGAAGGCGTCGAGGTGGGTGGTGCCGGCGAAGCCGAGGCCGACGACCCCCACGCGCAGCTCAGTGGTGTTCTCTGTCATGCGCCGAGCCTACTCGAATCGATTCGAGCACTCCACGGGCGGTGCGGCTTCCCGGAGCGCCGGGCAGGCCGGGCGTCAGGCCGCGAGGCGCGCCTCGAGCGCGGCGAGCGACGCGCGCAGGGCCGGCGCCTCGAGGGCGTCGCCGTCGGCGGCGGCGTGCGCGGCGGCGAACGCCTGGACCTGGCGGTGCAGCTCGACGCGGGTCCCGCCGCGGGCGACGACCGCGAGCCGCTCGGCGAGGCGCACGCCGGCGCGGACGACGAGCGGCTGCTCCATCGCGTACGAGCGCAGGGCGAGGAACACGTCGGCCAGCAGCTCGCCCGCTCGGGGCCACGGGACGACCAGGCGGACGACTCCGTCGGCGTCGGAGTAGCGGCCGCGCGCCTCCGGCCGGCCGCAGAGGTCGACGAGCGCGCTGGTCAGGGCCTCGACGGCGCCGACCGCGGTGTACGGGTCGTTCGTGCCGGTCGCGAGCCCGCGGACTCCGATCTCGACCACCTGCTGGACGGCGTAGCGGAGGTCCTGGTGCGGGGTGCGGGCGTCGGCGACGACGACCGCGGCGACCGCCTCCTCCTGGGCGACCGACCCCTCCAGGACCTCGAGCACCGGGTCGCCGACGAGGACGTGGTCGCCGGGCAGCGCGAGCACCCGGAGCCGCGTGTCGCCGCGGCGGGCCAGGGCGACCAGCCGCTCGATCTCGAGCTGCTCGACGTAGCCGCCGCGCACCGCCCGCAGGACGACCGGCTCGCGCCCCGCCGGCGGCAGGGCCTCCTCCGCCAGCAGGGCCTTCTCCGGATCCGTCGACTCCTCCCCGTCCTCCGGATGCAGCCGCCCGATGACGTCGACGAGCTCGCCGAGCACCCGCTGCTGCAGCGTCGTCACCTGCACCGACAGCGCGATGTGGTGGATGAAGTAGACGAGCACCGCGACGTCGCCCACCGCGAGCAGCACCGAGAACGAGACGGCCACCACCGGCACGAACGTCAGCGACGCGTCCTCCTCCGTGTGCACCGCGCGCAGCACGATCAGCGAGTAGAGGAACGTGGACGTGAGCACCGCCAGGACGACCTGGTTGCCGCGGTCGGCCATGAAGTTGCGGACCAGCCGGGGCCCGTAGGCGGAGGACGTGGTCGCCAGCACCGAGATCGTGATCGAGAACGAGGTCGCAGCGACGCCGAGCATCGTCCCGCCGATCGCCGAGAGGATCGCCCGGCCGCCGGTCGGCGACAGGTCCTCGATCAGGGGGATGTCGCTGACGCCGGCGCGGACCAGCAGATGGTCGACCTCGACCAGCCCCAGCGCCAGCCCGACGGCGAGGACGCCGAACAGGGCCGGGAGGAACCAGAAGGATTCGCGGAGGTGGAGGAGCCGGGAGCGCATCCTCGAAGGCTAGAGCGGCGCCTCCTCGCGGGCCGCGCCGCCGCGGAGGCTTGCGCGCCGGGCCGGGACGTGCCGCGGTGCCCGGTGCGGGGGCGTCCTCGCGACGGACGCCGCGGACGCACCGGAGGCGCCGACCCACGGGGATCGGCGCCTCCACCGGGCGTCAGGTGACGTTGATGAGCGTGCGCTGCCAGCCGGAGGATCCGTCGGGCGCGACCGGCGCGCGGTCCTCGATCTGGACCATGCCGTTCTTGTCGACCGCGCGGACCGCGACGTAGTGCGAGCCCGGCTGGGCGTCCCAGTCGACGAACCACTGCACCCAGGTGTCGAGGTTGACCGGGGTCGAGAGCGTCGCCTCCTGCCAGTCGCCGTTGTCGATGCTCACCTCGACCTTCTCGATGCCGATGCTCTGCGCCCAGGCGACGCCAGCGATCTTGAGAGCGCCCGAGGTGACGGGGACACCGATCCGCGGGGTGTCGATCCGCGAGGACATCTTGATGGGGGCCTCGGCGGAGTAGCCGCGCGGGGTCCAGTAGGCCTGGTCGGCCTCGAAGGTGGTGACCTTGAGCTCGGTGAGCCACTTGGTGGCCGAGACGTAGCCGTAGAGGCCGGGCACGATCATCCGCACCGGGAAGCCGTGCTCGAACGGGAGGGGCTCGCCGTTCATGCCGACGGCGAGGATCGCGTCGAGGTTGTCGTCCGTGACCGCGGTGATCGGGGTGGACGCCGTGTAGCCGTCGCTGCTGGTCGAGAGGAGCATGTCGGCTCCGCTCTGCACGCCGGCCATCTTCAGCACGTCGCGCAGCGGGACGCCGAGCCACTTGGCGTTGCCGACGAGGTTGCCGCCGACCTGGTTCGAGACGCAGGTGAGGGTGATGCCGTACTCGTCGAGGCCCATGTCGAAGATCTGCTGGAGGTTCAGCGTCACCTCGCGGTCGACCATGCCGGTGATCTTCAGCGACCAGGCCGACGGGTCCAGGTTGGGCACGGTGAGGGCGGTGTCGACGCGGTAGAAGTCGGCGTTCGGCGTGTAGAGCGGCGTGATGCCCTCGATGTCGAGCTCGGCGCCCGCGGGGACCGAGACGGTGCTGCGCGGAGACGGGAGGCGCAGGGCGTCGCGCACACCGGCGAGGGAGGAGGTCGCCGCGTTGACCAGTCGGGCACCGGTGCCGACGACGGCCGCGCCGACGGCGGAGATCAGCGCGATGCGGAAGAAGCCGCGGCGCTCGAGGGCGCCCGGACGGGCCTCGGAGGATGTTCCCCTGGCCTCCGAGGCCCGGGCTGCACGCCAGCCGCGCAGGCGCGTGAAGAGGAGGTGCATGACGACGACGGCGACGACGAGTCCGACCAGCGTGGGCACCGCGGCGAGCGGCGACGCTCCGGTACGGGTCACGATGGCGGCGATCGAGAGGCCGCCGGCGATCACGAGCAGCACCTGGCCGAGCGGCGGGCGGACCAGCTGGAGCACTCCGGCGATCGCGGCGGCGACGACGACCGCGGCGCCCACGCTGCCGAGCAGGAAGGTCTTGTCGTTCTCGCCGAACGTCTCGATCGCGAACTCCTTGAGCGGGCGCGGGACGATGTCGACGATGAAGGCGCCGAGGGCGAGCACGGGGCTCGCGGTGCGGGCGACCGCGAGGGCGATGAGCTCGGCGACGGCGAGGAGGACTCCGCCCGTGACGATGCCCGCGAGGGCGGCGAGCAGGAAGTAGAGAGCTCGATGCTCGCGCACGGGTGCCGCTGTCTGGTTCATGGAGGAGAGTTTTCTCCCGCGACCTGCCGTTTCCCAGGGTGTCCCTGGTTTGGTCGTGTAGGCGCCTTTTTCATAACGAACAGGTAACGCACAGCGGCGGCATCTCGACGGGATCACCTCTCGCTCGGCCCGCCGCCGGGCCTCACCGCGCGCGACGCCCCCGCCGGAGGACCGCCGCGTTCGCGGTGACGATGAGGGCGATGCCGATCCATCCGGCCGCGCCGACGTCCTGCCCGAGCACGACCGCGCCGATGAGGGCGGCCAGGACGGGGTTGGCGCTCATGAGCGTCCCGAACACGCTCGCCGGGAGCCTCCGGAGCGCGATCACGTCCGCCACGAACGGGACGGCCGTCGCCAGGACGCCGGCGCCGACCGCCAGGAGCACGGTGCCCGCGTCGGGGCGCGTCGTGACGAGCGTCCAGACGGCGACAGGCAGGAAGACGGCGGCGGAGATCCCGGTCGCCGTGGCGGTCCCCTGCGCTCCGGGCAGCCGGAGTCCGATGATCCGGTTGAGCAGGATGTACGCGGCCCAGCAGCACGCGGCCGCGAGACCGAGCGCGATCCCCAGCTGGTCGGACGAGGGCCTCGGCCCGGCGATCGCGACGACGCCCGCTCCGGCGACGAGGGCGCAGAGCGCGCTGGTCCTGCTCCGGGAGCCGAGGAGCGCGACCGCCAGCGGCCCGCAGAACTCCAGGGTCACCGCCAGCCCCAGCCCGATGCGGTCGATGGCCGCGTAGAGCGTGAGGTTCATCGCTCCGAACACCACGGCGAGGAGCAGGACGGGCCACCACTGCGCGCGGGTCAGGTCGCGGATCCGCGGCCGGACGACCGGGAGGAGGATCAGCGCTGCGACGATCTGCCGGACGGCGACCACTCCGACGGAGCCCAGGACCGGGAAGGCCAGCGTCCCGGAGGCCGCCCCGACCTGGTTCGAGAGGGCGCTCGCGAGGGCGGTCGCGACGCCGACGGTCCGGCCGTCGCCGGAGAGCTGCTTCGTCATGCCGGAAGTCTGCGAGCCGTGCGGCCCCGGCTCACAATGCGTCACCGGTCCGATCGATGCGGGAACCGCATGAATAGGATGCGGTCATGGATCTGGAACTGCGCCACCTCCGGTCGTTCGTCGGCGTCGTGGACGCCGGGACCTTCACCGACGCGGGGATCGACCTCGGCATCTCCCAGACGGCGGTCTCCCGCAACGTCGCGGCGCTCGAGTCCGTCCTCGGACGAAGGCTCCTCCACCGGACGACCCGCAGCGTCGAGCTCGCGCCGGCGGGCGAGCGGGTGCTGCGGCACGCCCGCCGCGTCCTGGCCGTCGTCGACGATCTGCGCGAGGAGGCGGCGGCGGGGACGGACACGATCCGGATCGGGTACGCCTGGTCGGCTCTCGGCGAGCACACCCAGGAGTTCCAGCGCCGCTGGGCGGCGGCGCTCCCCCGCCACGAGCTGCGGCTGATCCGCTCCAACACGCCCACCGCGGGGCTCGCGGAGGGCCTCAGCGATCTGGCGATCCTCCGGCGCGGATCTCCGGCTGCGGACGTCGAGTCGGCTCTGATCGGCACCGAGAAGCGCTACTGCGCCCTGTCCGTCGACGACCCGCTCGCCGCGAAGCGCACGGTCACCCTCGCCCAGGTGGCGACCGCTCCGCTCGCGCTCGACGACCGGACCGGGAGCACCCGGCTCGACCTCTGGCCCGAGCACGACCGGCCGCGGATCACCGTCCCGACGACCGACGTCGACGACTGGCTCACGGTGATCAGCAGCGGCTCCGCCCGCGGAGTGACCGCGGAATCGACGGTGAGCCAGTACCGACGGCAGGGCCTCGCCTACCGGGTCGTCCGCGACGCCCCGCCGGTCCCCGTGCACGCCGCGTGGATCCGGAGCGACCCGTCGCCCGTCCTGGGCGACGTCATCGGGCTGCTCCAGGGCCTCTACCGCACCTCCGACTGACGACGACGGCCGCCGGGGGCGATCCCCGGCGGCCGTCGTCGTCACGTCACTTGCAGGTGAGAGCGGAGTACGCGGCCTGCTTCATGGTCGTCACCGCGGCTCCGTCCAGGGTGGCCGTCGCGGTCACCGTCGCCGAGCCCGCGGCCACCGAGGCGGAGCGGGTGGTGAAGGCGTGGGAGGCGCTCGACCCCGGAGCGATCCCGGTGAACGACTTCGAGCCCCAGGAGGACGCGATGGTGATCGCCGCCGGGACCTTCGCGTCGTTCCGAGCGGAGACCGTCACCACGACCTTGCCCGCCACGCAGCGGCTGGTGGCCGTCACGGTGGTCGGCACCGTCGCCGCGGAGGCGCGGACGATGGAGAGGCGGTAGGTCGCGGTGGTCGTGTGGTCCTGCGCCGACGACTCGACGACCACGCTCGTCGCGCCCGACGCCGCGAGCGGCACTGTGCGGCGGAGGGTGTCGTCGATCAGCACGCCGTCGACCTTCACCAGACCGCTGGGCACGGCCGGGTCGAGGTCGAGCGAGACGCTGGTCGTGCCGGCCGGCACCGTCAGGGTGTGGTCCCGCACCCCGGCGGCGAGCGCCGGCGAGAGCGTCCCGACGTCGGAGGAGAGCTTCGTCAGCTCCGGGTCCACTGCGTAGGTGGTCGACTCCGTGGTGTAGACCCCGAAGACGCCGCCGACGTAGCTGGACCCGGTGCCCTGGAAGCGCACCGTGACGACGGGGATCTTCCGTCCCTGCGCGTCGAGCACGTACTTCCCGCTCTGGTCGCGCTTGTAGCTGTCCTTCGCGGCGAGGCCGCTGAGGACGGACGCCGGGATCCGGTCGTACTGGACGTACCAGCTCGTCGCTCCGGCCGCTCCCGAGACCACCTCGGTCTTGAGCTTCACGTCGTTGAGGTAGACGTCGAAGGTGCGTCCCGCGTCGCCGCCGTAGTAGCGGACGCCGAGGTAGTTGGCCGGCAGGGTCGGGTCGACGATCATGTCGTACTGGAAGTACGCCTCCGCCGATCGCTCGCCGTCACGGTAGCCCTCCCCGCGCCAGGTGCCGACTCCGGACCGCGCGGTCTTGTAGTTCTTGTCGGCCTCGCTGTTGTTGTTGTCGAACGAGGTGAGGGAGTCGATGGTCGTCTCGTCGACGCGCAACTGCTCCTTCTGGGTCCGGATCAGCGCCTGCGCCGCGGCCGAGTCGGGCTCGATCAGGGTCATGTACGTCGCGTAGCGGGCGTTGTAGAGGCTGTAGTACGGGGTGAAGACCCGGGCGGCGGAGGCGGCGTCGACGTTCTTCATGCCGAAGCGCATCGTGGTGCGGCCGTTGCCGTCCGCGCCGTCGGGCAGGCGCACCAGGTTGTCGCGGATCGCCGATGTCCAGGCCGCGGAGTCGCCCACGACGATGTTCGAGTTCACGGACTTGTCGGCCGTGCCCATCCGCACCAGGACGCCGGCGACGTAGGACGCCTCGACGTTCGAGCGGTTGAGCTCGGTCGCCAGCAGCACCGGTCCGTAGCGGAAGGCGGTCCAGTCGGCGCTCTCGGTGTCCGCGACGGCGGCGACCGCGGCGGGCAGCTTCCAGGTGAGGACGTCGCCGGCGGCGACGGCGACGGAGACGTAGCCGGCCTCGGCCGTGACCGTGCGGGTCGCGCCGTTCACGGTCAGCGTCGGTGCTCCGTCGATCCAGGACGGGACGCGCAGCTTCAGGGTCGTGCCCGCGGCCACGGCTCCTCCCGCCAGCGCCTCGACCCGCAGGGTCGCGGTGTCGGTGACGGGGATGTCCGCCGTCTGGCTCAGCCTCAGGTTGTTCGCCGGGGAGCGGAGCACGGAGGAGCGGAACTGGTTCACGAAGACGGTCTTCGGCTTCTCGAAGTAGATCGAGTCGCCGAGCTTCGTGAAGCTCTCGATGCCGGTGCCGTGGTCGCACCAGAACTCGTCGTGCTCGTGCCCGAAGACCTTCGCGTAGCCCGCGGTCTGCGGCTGGAAGTAGGTCACCATGCCCGTGTCCGGGTTCTGCACCGAGAGGACGCCGTTGATGAACGCCTCCTCGTAGAAGTCGGCGTACTTCACGTCCTCGGTCACCTGGAAAAGCGACCGGGTGAGCTTGAGCATGTTGTAGATGTTGCAGCCCTCGGAGGTGGAGTTCTCGCCGTAGCCGGTCGTCTGGCCGTTGGTCGCGTACTCGTGGAGGGTGCCGGGGGCGTGGAAGTGCTCGGACTGGCTGTTGCCGCCGTTGGCGTAGGTGTGGGTCTCGTCGACCATCCGCCAGAAGTTCTCGGCGGCGCGGCGGTACATGTCGAGGTCCGACTTCTCGGCGTCGGTCAGCGTCGCGTAGAGCGCCGGGTCGTCGGTGAAGACGCGGTAGCGCTTCAGCGCGCCGATCAGCTTCGGGATCGTGGTGTTCGCGTGCAGCCCGTTGAGGACGTCCTCGTTGTTCGCCAGCTTGCGGAACAGCGCCGTCTCGTCGAAGTACTCCGCCGCGCGCTTGTGCGCCGGGTCGTGCGTGGTCTCGTAGAGGCGGTAGAGCGCCTCGTTCATCCCGCCGTACTCGGTGTTGAGGAGCTGACCGGGGTTCGCCTGACGGCCCGCCCAGGCGGTGATCCAGCTGCCGAAGCCGCCGGCGACGACGAGCGCCTTCTGCGAGACGGCGTCGGGGGCGTGCTCGTGGGCGTCGAGGAGGCCCGCGAGCACCTTGTGCAGGTTGTAGAAGGGGACGAGCAGGCCGTCGCCGCCCGAGGGGAGGTAGCGGGTCGGGAACGGCGAGACGTAGCCGGCGTTCGCGGGGTCCTTCAGCGCGTACGCGTCCTGGACCTTCTTCAGCCCGTCGACGGAGGCGGTGAGCTTCGCGAGCAGGGCGGCCTTCGTGGTCGGGTCCTCGGTGGTGGCGTAGGCCTGCGAGAGCGCGGAGACGTAGTGGCCGAAGAAGTGGCCCTGGAACCGGGTGCCGTTCTCGCGCTCCCAGCCCCCGTATCCGCCGCTCGTGGTCGGGGCGAGCCCGGCCTCGCGGTAGAAGGAGTAGAGGAACATCTCGGGGTCGAGGCTCAGCAGGTACTCGACGGTCTGCTGCTCCCCGTTCTCGAGGTACGGGTCCTGCACGGAGACGTCGGACAGGCCGGCCTCCACGAGGTAGTTCGACGTCTTCACTCCCCGGGGCTGCACCTGGAGAGTGTAGGTCTTCGTGACCGCGGTGCTGCCCCCGTAGGTGGCGGAGCCGGTGAGGACGACCTGCGTCGCGGAGCCGGTGGGCGGCGTGACCGCGGCCGTGCCTCCGCTGATCGCGACGGTCGCCGGGTCGGAGGAGGTCCAGCTGAGGGCGGACCCCTTCGCGCCGACGGTGGGCAGGGTGAAGCCGGTGCTGGTGCTCGCGGGCGGGGCGACCAGCTCGAGGTCGGCCCGGGCGATGCTCGCGGGGTCGAAGGAGGGGTTCCCGGCCTTCGTCAGGGCGACGACGTCGGTGGTGGTCGCGACGCCGTTGTAGAGCGCGTAGTCGTCGAGCAGGCCGCGCAGGTGCGCGCCGTTGTACTGGGGGCCGTTGAAGCCGAGGGTCTTCGTCGAGGTGCTCTCGGAGCCGAGGACGCCGGATGCGGAGGAGGACGGCGCGGTCTTGACGACGGCGGTCTGCTTCACCCCGTTGCGGTAGAAGGCGACGGCCTTGGTGCTCTTGTCGTACGTGGCGACCACGTGCGTCCACTCCCCCGCGGGGAAGAAGCCGGAGCGGGCGGTCTCGACGGCGACCTTGTACGGCTGACCGCCGGACGGGCCGATCGAGAGGGCGAGCGGGGTGCCGTCGCCCTCGGAGGTGAGGTACCAGCCGTCGGAGTTGTAGGCGGTCTTGTTCCAGGTGAAGACCTGCTCACCGGTCATCGCGCTGGTCGGCTTGTACCAGAACGAGACGGTGAGGTCTGCGGGCTGCAGCGCCGCCGCAGTGCCGAGCGAGATCGCGTTCGATCCGGTGAACTCGAACGCCCGGCCGTTCAGGCCGGTGCCGTAGGAGGCCGTGCCCTTCTGCATCCCGAGGGCGGTACCACGACCGCTGGTGTCGGCGAGCGACCCGTCGAACGGGAGCTCGAGCACCTTCGCGGCGTCGAGCGAGGTGGTGGGGGCGGCCTGGGCCGTGGGGCCGACCGACAGGAGACCCGCCGTCAGCGCCATCACCGCCACGGTGGCCAGGGGGAGTCGTCGTCGCATTCGTGAGGCCTCTCGTCG
Organism: Rathayibacter sp. AY2B7; assembly: GCF_002931635.1. NCBI lineage: Bacteria > Bacillati > Actinomycetota > Actinomycetes > Micrococcales > Microbacteriaceae > Rathayibacter > Rathayibacter sp. AY2B7. The sequence goes on from NZ_PSUC01000007.1 coordinate 56,361, forward strand.
TTGAGAAATCCGGCCCAGGAGGGCGGGCCGCCTCGAATGTTACCGTTAACAATAGTTTTCGGTGAGGTTTCGGTGAGAGGACTGACAGGGTCGTCGGGCGCTCAGCGGCGCCGGTCCAGAGCCGCCCGGAGGTACGGAGCGGTGCGGCTGCCCGCGGCCTCGGCGACCTCCTCCGGAGTGCCCGTCGCGACCACCGAGCCGCCGGCCCGGCCCGCCCCCGGGCCGAGGTCCACGACCCAGTCCGCGTCGGCGACGACGCGCATGTCGTGCTCGACGACGATCACCGTGTTGCCCGCGTCGACCAGGTGCTGCAGGTGCTCGAGCAGGCGGTCGGCGTCGGCGGGGTGCAGGCCCGACGTCGGCTCGTCGAGCAGGTAGAGCGTGTCCCCGCGCTGGGCGCGACGCAGCTCCGAGGCGAGCTTCACCCGCTGCGCCTCTCCCCCGGACAGCTCGGGCGCCGGCTGGCCGAGCGAGACGTAGCCGAGCCCCACGTCCACCAGCGCGTCGAGGTGGCGGGCGACCTCGCGGTCCTCGGCGAAGGCCTCGCGCGCGTCGGCGACGCTCAGCGCGAGGACGTCGGCGATCGTCCGGCCGCCCAGTGTGACCTCGAGGGTCTCGTCGTTGTACCGGCTGCCGCCGCACGCCGAGCAGGGCGCCTCGACGGTCGGGAGGAACAGCAGCTCCACCTCCACGGAGCCCTCGCCCTTGCAGACGGGGCAGCGCCCGCTGGGCAGGTTGAAGGAGAAGCGGCTCGCCGAGAAGCGGCGGCGCTTCGCCTCCGGGGTGGCCGCGAAGAGCGTCCGCACCCGGTCGAACAGGCCCGTGTAGGTCGCGACGTTCGAGCGCGAGGTCCGGCCGATCGGGGTCTGGGTCACCTGCACCACGCGGCGCAGGCGGTCCGCGGGCCCGGAGGCGGTGCCGCGGGTCGCCGCCGCAGCCGCGTCGAGCAGCGGGTCCGCCTCCCCGCCCTCCTCCGCCGGCGCGTCCTCGGCGACGTCGGCGCGGAGCGAGGCGCGCAGCAGATCGGGCAGCGCCTGGTTCACGAGCGTCGACTTGCCCGATCCGGAGACGCCGGTGACCGCGGTGAGAACCCCGACCGGGAACGCGACGGAGAGGTCGTCGAGGGTGTGCCGCGAGACTCCGGCGAGCTCGATCCACTGCTTCGCCGTGCGGCGGGAGCGCAGCGGCGCCGGGTCGCCCTCGGGGAAGAGGTAGCGGCGGGTGACGGAGTCGCGGGCGCCCGGCAGGCCGTCGAGCGGGCCGGAGTAGACGACGGCGCCGCCCCCGGACCCCGCGCCCGGGCCGATGTCGACGATCCAGTCGGCCTCGCGGATGACGTCGAGGGAGTGCTCGACGAAGAAGACGGTGTTGCCGGTCGCCCGCAGGGTCCGCAGGATGCCGAGCAGCGCCTCCGTGTCGGCGGGGTGCAGGCCCGTGGACGGCTCGTCGAGCACGAAGACGACGCCGAAGAGGCGCGAGAGCACCTGCGTCGCGAGGCGCATCCGCTGGAGCTCCCCCGAGGAGAGCGTCGGCGTGGAGCGGTCGAGCGAGAGGTGGCCGAGGCCCAGGTCGACGATCGGCGCGAGGCGGGCGACGAGGTCCTCGACCAGCCGCTGCGCGGCCAGGCGGGTCTGCGGAGCGCCGTCGGCCGGGGTCCAGCCGGGCTCCAGCACGCGCCGCGCGACGACGACCAGCTCCTCGAGCGGGAGCGCCGACAGCTCGGTGATGTCGAGCCCCTCGAAGGTGACGGCGAGCGCGTCGGGCTTCAGCCTCCGGCCGCCGCACACCGGGCAGGCGACGCTGACGACGAACGAGGCCGCGCGCTCGCGCATCCGGGCGCTCTTCGAGCCGGCGAAGGTGTCGAGCACGTAGCGGCGCACCCCGAGGAACGTGCTCATGTAGCGCGGCTCGTCCCCGGCGGCCACGGAGGCGCGCACCTCCGCGGGCGAGCGGTCGGTCCACACGGGGACCTGCGGGGAGTCGGGAGTGTGCAGGATCCAGTCGCGGTCCTCCGCGGGCAGGTCGCGCCACGGAGCGTCGATGTCGTGTCCGAGCGAGATCAGGCTGTCGCGCAGCTGCTTGCCGTGCCAGGCGGTCGGCCAGGCGGCGAGCGCCCCGTCGCGGATCGAGAGCGAGCCGTCCGGCACCATCAGCTCGTCCGGGACGTCGTAGACCCGGCCGATGCCGTGGCAGCTGGGGCACGCGCCCTGCACGGTGTTGGCCGAGAAGTCCTCCGCGAGCAGCATCGGCGCGCCCTCGGGGTAGGCGCCGATGCGCGAGAAGACCATCCGCACCACGCTCGAGAGCGTCGTCGCGCTGCCGACCGTGGAGCGGGCCGAGCCTCCGGAGCGCCGCTGCGGGAGGGCGACGGCCGGCGGCAGGCCCTCGATCGAGTCGACGTCCGGCACGCCGACCTGGTCGATCAGCCGCCGCGCGTAGGGGGCGACCGACTCGAAGTAGCGGCGCTGCGCCTCCGCGTAGAGCGTGCCGAAGGCGAGCGAGCTCTTGCCCGATCCGGAGACCCCCGTGAAGGCGACGAGGGCGTCGCGCGGCACGTCGACGTCGACGCTCCGGAGGTTGTTCTCGCGGGCGCCGCGCACGCGGACGCGGTCGAGGGGGTCGGTGGTTCCAGGCGCGCTCATCCGTACAGCCTGCCGTGCCGGGATGTGGGGCGGCCGCCGCGGAGCTCCGAGGCGCTCGACGCCGAGACGGCCCGCTCCCGGCCGAGGCACCGCAGTGGGGCGGTGTCTCGGCGGGGGCGGGCCGTCTCGGCGTCAGCGGCGCGCGTGCGTCAGCAGGTGCGCGCCGGGTAGGCCGCGGTCAAGGCGCCCGCGGTGAGCGAGGCGGCCGGGACCGAGGCCTGACGGGTGGTGAAGGCGGCCGAGGCGCTGGTGCCGGGGGCGACGGTCAGCGTCTGCGAGGCGCCGAACGGCGAGCGGATGACGACCGAGAGGGGCGTCGTGCCCGTGTTCCTCACCACTCCGGTGAGGACGACCTTGCCCGCGACGCAGCGGGTGGACGCGGTGAGCGTCGAGGTCGGTGCCGTCACCACCACGGTCGCGGTGACCGTGACGGCCGTGGAGCTCGAGAGCCGGCGGTCGGCGGCGTTGTAGGCCGTCGATCCGTTCGCGCCCACCCACTGGTTGTCGTTCGCACCGATCGTGCGGACGACTCCGGTGACGGAGTAGCGGCCGGGCGCCGTCGCCACCGCGGAGGTGTTCCAGGTGACCGGCTGCGAGGCGGTGCCCCGGTTGTAGGCGAGCACGACGTCGGCGCGGGCGGGCAGAGCCGCCGCGGCGTCGGCGCCGGAGGCGACCGTCACCTCGCCGAGGTCCGAGCGGACCGCGGAGGCGGCGTCGGCCGAGCGGACCTCGGCGTACTGCCCCGCGGTCAGCGAGACGATGCCGCCGTGCTTGGTCGACGAGGCGAGCGAGAAGCCCGGGTCGGTGAGCTGGGTCCAGCCCGTGTCGAGGTCGTTCGTCACCATCGGCTTGTAGCCGGTCGCGGGGATCACGTCGACGTACAGGTACCAGGTGTCCTCGCCGTGGTCCTTGAACACCGCGGGGCCCTCGACCCCACCGGGGTTGCCGCCGGACCACACCGCGCCGATGCGCGACTGGATCTGCGTCCACGAGGTCGTCGGCAGCCACCAGGTCACCGAGGTGGTCGACTCCATGTAGATGCCCTTGCCGGTGCCGTTGTCCTTCGAGATCCGGTAGGTCGTGCCGGAGTCCTGGATCAGCGTGGTGTCGATCGTGTCGGCCCCGGTGTCGATGAAGGTGCCGCCGTACGAGTAGGTGGCCTGCGTGAAGTCCGTGGTCGCTCCCCAGAGCACGCGGGAGGATCCGGTGCCCGGCGTGTGCGCGGCGGTCGGGTAGACCGTCGAGGACCAGTAGACGACGAACGCGCCCTTGCCGGGTCCCGCGTAGTCCGGCACCCACGTGGCCTCGGGAGCCCACATCATGCCGGCCTCGAGCTTCTTCGTCCCCGCGGCGTCGAGTGCCACGTCGAACTGCCGGACGTCGCTCCACGACACGAGGTCGCTCGACTCCCAGACGTTCATCTTCGTGCTGCCCTTGGTGGTCCAGTAGCACCAGGTGTCGCAGGTGCTGGGGCCCCGGTCGCCGCCGAAGACGCGGAGGTCCGTGGCGATGATGTAGTACTTCTCCGTGTCGGGGTTGTAGGTCAGGTACGGGTCGCGGACACCGGTGGTGCCGAGGTCGGAGGCCAGGATCGGCTTCGCGCCGTTGAGCGGGTCCCACTTCTCCGGGTCGTCGCCGCGGGAGACGTCGAGGTAGATCTTCTCGGCGTAGCCCTGGGAGTCCTCGACGAAGTGGACCATCAGGTAGCCGTAGGGGGTGTCGACGCCGACCTGCGGCTCGACCGTCACGGCGATCGAGCGGGTCTGCACGATTCCGCGGATCGACGCCGTCGCGGTGAGCGACGAGGTGCGCGCGGCCTGGCCCACGGCGGGGCGGTCGGCGCTGAGGGTGCGGCCGTCGGCCGAGACGCGCAGGGTCGGGTCGCTGGAGGACCAGGTGACCGCTCCCCCGTAGTCGGGCAGGTTCGTGCTCGAGTCGTCGACGGTGAGCGGGGCGACCCCGGCCAGCACGGCGGCGGCGATCGGGGAGAACGTGGAGGCGTGCGGCTTCGCGTCGACGCTCGACACGGCCACCACCTCCGCCCCGGTGAGCGCGCGGTCGTAGACGCGGAACGCCGAGACCTCGCCCGCGTAGAACGGGTCGGGGTACGGTGCGCGGCCGATCGTGTTCAGCGACTGGTCGGCCACCGACGAGGGGCGCAGGGCGGTGGGCGCCGAGGCGACCTGGACGCCGTCGACGAAGAAGGAGATCGTGCCGGCGCTGCCGTCGATCACCGAGGTGAGGCTGTACCAGCGGTCGGCGGTCAGGGCGGAGGCGCTGCGGGCATTGTTCTCGCCGTTCCCTCCGCTGGTCGTGATCGCGGTGCGCACGCGGTCGCGGACGGACGCGAACCAGTACTGGTTCGTGCTGTCGCTGCCGATGTTCCACAGGAAGTGGAAGTTCGAGAGCATCGACGCGTCGGCGCGGGTCTCGATCGTGACGGTGGCCGACGAGCGACCGGTCAGCAGGTTCGCGGGCAGCTGCACCCAGGGGGCGGTGGTGCTGCTCTTGGGGCCGCCGGTGAGACGGAGCGACGTGCCGGTCCAGAGCGCGTCGGTCGCGTTGCGGACGGTGGCGGCTCCCACGCCTCCGCTCACGGTGTTCGGGACCGCGCTGCCGGTGGTCTGCGTGAACCGGTAGTCGGCGAGGAGGCCCTGCTGCGGGATCACGGCATCGGCCGCCTGCGCGGCCGGAGCCGGGGCGACGAGGCCCGAGAGCAGCACTGCTCCGAGGCCGAGCGCGGCGAGCGCTGCGCGCAGCGGCGCTCGCCGCGCGGGTGTGGTGGTGCGGGGCATGGTGCTCCTTCAGTGGAGTGGTGCGGGTCGGGGGGGAGGATCTCGGGGTGCCGGGTCGAGCAGCGCCGCCAGGGGCGTGTCGGGACCTGTGTGCGGAGCACGGGGGGGGGATCTCGGTACGCCGCTGCGCGGCTGCTCGGCCGGCAGAGGGGGGCGGCTCGGCCGGCGACGTCCCTTGCTGGTCGAGCAGCCCCGTGAGGGGCGTATCGAGACCCATGCACGGAGCAGGAGGTCTCGATACGCCGCTGCGCCGGCTGCTCGACCGGCAGGAGGATCAGCCGCAGGTGAGGGCGGGGTGGCTCGCGGTGACGGTCGCGGTGCGGCCGGCGTCGTCGGTGCCCGCGACGGCGACCGTCGTGGATCCGGCCGGGACGCTCGCCTGACGGGTCGTCACGGCGGTCGACGTGCTCACTCCACCGGCGAGCGCGGTGACCCGCTTCGCCGCGGTGCCGGTGCCGATCGTGACGTCGACGGGCAGGTCGTCCGCGTTCCTCACGACCGTGGTGACGACGACCTTGCCGGCGACGCAGCGCGCGGCCGAGGTCGCCACCGGCTGCAGCGGCACCGTCGACGCCGGGGCGCCGAGCGAGACGCGGAAGCGCTGGCAGTCGTTGTTCAGGACACTCCACTGCCCGATCCTGGTGCCGTTCTGCGCGGAGCAGTTCGACAGGTCGAGCGCCTTGCCGCTGTGCGCGGCCCGCAGCTCGACGGTGCCGTCGTTGCCCGGGCGGAGGCGCCAGCTGCTGCCCGTGACGCCGCACGCGCCCTGGGTGACGGTCGCGCCGTCGGCGGCGGAGCCTCCGGTGACCGCGAGGCACTTGGCGGCGGCCGAGACGGGGTGCATCTCGAGCGCGCCGTCGGCGGCGGAGCCGAAGGTGACGCGCTGGCAGGGCGAGCCGAGCCAGTCCTGCTGCTGGAGCAGGGCGCCGTCGGCCGTGGAGCAGTTCGGCAGGTCGAAGGACTTGCCGGTGACGAAGGACGTGACGGCGACGGGTCCGGCGGGGCGCAGCACCCACTCCTGAGCCGCGGCGGAGGTGGCGGCCGCCTGGCGGACGGTCGAGCCGGACGCCTCCAGCAGCTTGCCGCTGGTGCGGTTCGTCAGAGTCGAGTAGCCGCCGGTCGCCGGGGCGACCGTCCACTGCTGGCAGCTCGTGGTGAGCCACGCGGACTGCTGGAGCCCGGCGGTTCCGGTGGCGCAGCCGACCGGTCCGAGCGCCTTGCCACTCGAGGCGTTCATCACGCGGAGGGTGCCCTCGCCGGTGGCGTCGAGCATCCAGTTCGCGCGCGGGGTCGAGCAGGAGCCCTGCACGACGCCGGCGCCGTCGCCGCTCTGCGCGGAGGAGACGGTGGCGCAGAGGCCGGTGCTGCGGCTGACGAGCTGCCACGGGGCGCCCTCGACGCGAGCGGTGATCGGGGCGTTCTCGCCGCTGGGGACGGGGATGCGGGCCGCGGTGCCGAGCGGAGCGCCGAAGTCGGGCTCGCCGGTCGCCGTCCATTCCACGATGTGCGCGCGGGCCGAGCGCTGGCGGCCGCAGCCGTCGTTCGGGCCGGGGTTCGCGTGGTACAGGTTCCAGGTCTCGGTGCCGTCGGGCGAGTCGAAGAAGTCGTTGTGGCCGGTGCCGTACTCGCCGTTCGCCTTCGAGAAGACGGGTCCGTCGCTCTTGGTCCAGGAGGAGGCGAGCACCGGGTCGCCGGTGCCGTCGTACTCGAGGGTGCCCAGCTGGTAGTCCTCGGTGCCGCAGAAGCTCGCCGAGTAGACGATCCAGGTGCGGCCGTCCTTCTGCAGCGGGATCGGTCCCTCGTTGACGGGCATGCCGATGGTCTCCCACGGCTCGACCGGCTCCGAGAGGACGGTGCCGGTGCTGGTCGCGGTCCACGGGTCCGACATCCGGGCGATGTAGTTGCTCTGGAGGCCGTTCCCGGGCTGGAACTCGGACCAGGTCATGAACAGCTCGCCGTTCAGCTCCAGGTACGCGCCGTCGATGTTCCACCGGTCGGTCGGCACGGGGCGGCCCTTGTAGGTGTAGGGGCCCATCGGGTCGTCCCCGGCGCTCTCGATCACCTGCAGGTGCTGGCCGTCGAAGTTCCCCGCGGTCCCCATCGTGTACATGAGGTACCAGCGCCAGCCGTTCGGGCCCTGGAGCCGCTGCAGCTCGGGCGCCCACATGTTGGCGTTCCGGCCGGGGTTCGTGTCGGTGTACACGGTGGTCGGGGCGGTGGTGCCGAGCGCCGCGAGGGTGGGCGCCTTCCGCATCACGACGCGGTTGTCCCACGTCGTCGCGACCATGTAGTAGTTGCCGTCGTGGAACTCGATCGTGGGGTCGGCGGTGTCCGGAGCGATCGGGTTGGTGAAGGTCGGCTCGCCGAGGGCGACGGCCGGGGAGGCGGCGGTGAAGGGCAGTGCCACCACCGCGGCGAGCAGGATCAGCAGCCCGGCCGTGAGGCGGCGCCGGAGCCCCGCGGATCGGGGGCGCTCGGCGTCGGCGGGCATCGGTGCGGTCGTCATCGTGACTCCATCGTCAGGGGGCGGCGTGGGGCCCGGAGGCGCACCGTGGGCGGCGCGCCCCCGGGGGCTGAGGGGCTCCGGGAAGCGCCGGAGGGCGCCGCGGAGAGAGGCCCGGTGGACCTCGGAGAAGGACTTGCCGTGCCTCGCAGGATTCGGCGCGACCTCCACCTCGAGGTCTCCGACGCCGCCGGCCGCACGCTTTGTTCACGGTAACAGGGCGTTTGCGCGAACTCAACGGCCCCCGTCAGAGGGGGTGGCATCGCTTCACGGCGCCTGCGGTCCCCGCGGTCGCGTTCACAACGGAGGAAGGATCCACGGCGCCCCGCGGAACGGCGCGGGCGAGGAGGGCCGGATCGGACGTTCGTCCTCCGTTGCGAACGGCTCGACCGCCCGGAGCGCCGACCGCGCCGCGCTCAGGCCGGCGCACCCAGGTACGTCGACAGCTCGCGCGCCGTGAGCGAGACGTAGGCACCGAGCGCGTCCAGCTGCGATCCGATCCTCGACTTCGGGGCGCTGACGTTGATCGCCGCGACGATGCGGCCCGAGAAGTCGCGGACCGGGGCCGAGGCGCCCACCACCCCCCGCTCCAGCTCCTCGTCGAGCGTGGCCCAGCCCCGCTCGCGGATCCGCGCGAGCTCGGCGATGAGCGAGTCGAAATCCGAGACGACCGCCTTGTCGACCGGCGGCTCCTCGAGCACCGAGAAGCCGGCCGCGGCCATGGCCGGATCGACCGGCCCCACCACCGGCCGGTCGTGCCCGTGCTCGTCGTACCAGGCCGAGAGGGAGGCGCGGTCCCAGTCGCTGATCAGGACCCGCCCCGAGGGCGTGCGCCAGGCGGCCGTGATGACTCCCTCCCAGCCGGTGGTGCGGACCTCGTGGGGACTGAGCTCGCTCAGCACGGTGAGCACATTGCCGCCGCGGAGGACGCAGAGGTGCGTCGTCTCCCGGGTCGAGCGGGCGATCCTCCGCAGGTGCGGGCGCGACCGCGCGATCAGCTGCGACTCGAGGGTGCGGGCGGCGAGCGAGAAGATCCGGCTCCCGAGCCGGTAGCCGAGCGTGACGGGATCGCGGTCGAGCAGGCCCGCGTCGGAGAGAGTGGCGAGGCTGCGCGAGATGACCGCCTTGTCGCGGCCGGTGAGCTGCGCGATGCGCATCACGCCCAGCCCGCCCGACTCCTCGGCCTCCGGACCGCCCAGGATCTCGAGGATCTCGATGTCGCGGGCCAGGCCCGAGGAATTGCGCCGGGGTGCTGCGCTGTCGTCCTGCATGACGCCACGGTAGACGGCAGTTGTCATATGAGCAACATCCATTGTCTTTATGGCACCGCTCTTCGTACTCTGACCACGTCGCCACTCGGCGGCCCCGCTCAATGAAGAGAAGGGAGTCATCCGTGCCCGGATCCGACGTCTCCGGACTCGTCGTCTTCCTCGGTCGCCGTTCCGACGACATCGCGGAGCTCGTCCTCGAGCACGTGCTCGTCGTGGCGGTCTCGCTCGCCATCGCCCTGGTGCTCGGCGTCGTGATCGGCCTGCTGGTGTGGGACCGCCCGATCCCCCGCTCGCTCGCCATCACCGCCGCCGGCATAGCGATCACGATCCCCTCGCTGGCCCTGCTGGCGATCCTCAGCCCCGTGCTCGGGCTCGGCTGGGCGCCGACCGTGGTGGCGCTGGTCTTCTACTCGCTGCTGCCGATCATCCGGAACACGGTGGTCGGCCTCCGCGAGGTCCCGAGCCACGTGCTCGAGGCGGCGCGCGGGATGGGGATGGGTCCGCTGCGGGTCCTGCTCACCACGCAGCTGCCGATCGCCTGGCCGATCATCCTCACCGGCGTCCGCGTCGCCGCGCAGCTCACCATCGGCATCGCCGCCATCGCCGCGTACGTCGCCGGTCCCGGCCTCGGCCAGTACATCTTCAAGGGCCTCTCCTCGCTCGGCTCGAAGAACGCGCTCAACTACGCCCTCACCGGCACCGTCGCCGTCGTCGTCCTGGCGCTGCTGGTCGACGCCGCCTTCCTCCTGATCACCCGCTTCACCACCTCGAGAGGTCTGCGTGCCTGAGATGACCACCCCCGAACCCACCGACACGGGCTTCCTCTCCGCGATCTCGCAGCGGGAGGGAGGAGTCGCCATCGAGCTCGAGGGCGTCAGCAAGACCTACTCCGGCCAGTCGGCACCCGCGGTGGAGGACTTCTCGATGCGGATCGAGCCCGGCGAGCTGGTCATGTTCGTCGGGCCGAGCGGATGCGGCAAGACCACCACGATGAAGATGATCAACCGCATCATCGAGCCGACGAGCGGAGTGATCCGGATCGACGGCAAGAACGTGCTCAGCCTGGATCCCAATCAGCTGCGACGGCACATCGGCTACGTGATCCAGCAGATCGGCCTGTTCCCGCACCTCACGATCGCCGAGAACATCGCGGTCGTCCCGAGGCTCCTCGGCTGGACGAAGCAGCGCACGGCCGAGCGCGTCGACGAGCTGCTGCGCACGGTGCAGCTCGACCCGGGCCAGTTCGCGCAGCGCTACCCCAAGCAGCTCTCCGGCGGGCAGCAGCAGCGGGCCGGAGTCGCGCGGGCTCTCGCCGCCGATCCGCCGGTCATGCTCATGGACGAGCCGTTCGGCGCGACGGACCCGATCACGCGGGAGAAGCTGCAGGCGGAGTTCCTGCGCCTGCAGAGCGAGATCGGCAAGACGATCATCTTCGTCACCCACGACTTCGATGAGGCGATCCGCCTCGGCGACAGGATCGCCGTGATGAGCGAGAGGTCGCGCATCGAGCAGTTCGACACTCCGGCAGCCATCCTCGCGGCGCCGGCGAACGACTACGTCGCCTCCTTCATCGGCAGCGGCGCGGCGCTCAAGCGCCTCGCACTGATCCCGGTGCGAGGGGCCCGCCTCGGGGCGGCGGGCCCCTCGGGGTCGCCGCAGGTGGGCTTCTCGGCCACCCTCCGCGACGCTCTCGACCTGCTCGTGCTCACCGGAGCACCCTGCGTCGACGTGGTGGACGGCGGCGGAACCGTCCGCGGCTCCCTCGACCACGCCGCGATCTCGGCGGTGCTCACCGGCGACTCCGATCCGCTGGCCGCGCCGGGACAGGACCGCTGACATGGCCGTCATCGCTCCCCCCGTCGCGCTCCGGACGGGCCGCTCGGGCCGTGTGCTCCGCCGGGTCGCCGCTCCACTGTCGGTGGTCGTGGTGCTCGCCGTCACCCTGCTCTGGCTGAGCAGCAGCACCCTCGACTCGATCGAGCAGCGCACCCTCAACCCGGGCTACATCCTCGCCCGCGTCGGCGAGCACGTCGTGCTCACCGTGACGGCCTCAGCGCTCGTCGCGGTCCTCGCGATCCCGGCCGGCATCGCCGTCTACCGGGCGGAGTCGAAGGTGTTCCACACCGTCGTGCTGGGCCTGGCGAACATCGGCCAGGCGACGCCCGCGGTGGGCGTGGTGATCCTGCTGGCGATCGTGTGGCAGACCGGATTCGCCACCGCACTGGTCGCGCTGGTCGCCTACTCCTTCCTCCCCGTGCTGCGGAACACGCTGACGGGGCTGGAGCAGGTCGACGCCGGTGTCCGCGAGTCGGCGCGCGGGATGGGGATGACCCCGAACCAGGTCCTGCGGCGGATCGAGCTGCCGCTGGCCTCGCCGGTGATCCTCGCCGGGCTCCGGACCTCGCTCGTCTTCTGCGTCGGCGTCGCCACCATCGCCACCTTCATCAACGCCGGCGGGCTCGGCGACATGATCGTCAACGGCCTGAAGCTGCAGCGCTATCCCGTCCTGATCACGGGCGCCGTGCTCGTGGCCTGCATCGCGGTGCTCATCGACTGGGCCGCCGGCCTGGTCGAGGACGCCGTGCGCCCGCGCGGCCTCTAGCCGCCGGCCCGCCCCCTCACTCCTGCACATCCGCACCCCGCACACCCCTGCACAGAAGGAACAACCATGAAGAAGCGAACCGTCGTCATCGTCGCCGCGGCCGTCTCGAGCGTCGCCGCCCTGAGCGGATGCTCCGGGGGCGCCTCCCAGGGCTCGGGAGGAGCGGGGGACGAGCTCTCGGGCCTCTCCGGGGAGATCGGGTCGAAGGACTTCTCGGAGCAGTACATCCTCGCCCACATCACCACCGACCTCCTCAACGCCCACGGCGCCGATCTCGAGGCGAACACCAAGCTCGTCGGCTCGGCGAACGTGCGCCAGGCGCTCGAGAACAAGGACTTCGTCGGCTACTGGGAGTACACCGGCACCTCCTGGATCACCTACAACGGCAACACGTCGCCGATCCCTGGCGCCGAGGCCCAGTTCGCCGCGGTGAAGGAGGCCGACGCGAAGAAGGACATCGCCTGGCTCGACCCCGCGCCCCTCAACAACACCTACGCCTTCGCGATCCGCTCCTCCGAGGCGGAGGAGCTCGGCGTGAAGAGCCTCAGCGACGTCGCGAAGCTGCCCGCCGACGAGCAGACCTTCTGCATCGAGAGCGAGTTCTCGACCCGGGACGACGGCTGGCCCGGCCTCAAGACGGCCTACGGGCTCGACGTGCCCGACTCGAACGTCACGCTCCTGGACACCGGCGTCATCTACACCGCCACGCAGAAGGGCGACGACTGCAACTTCGGCGAGGTCTTCCAGACCGACGGCCGCATCTCGGCCCTCGACCTGACCGTGATGGAGGACGACCAGCAGTTCTTCCCCGTCTACCAGGGCGGCTTCACACTCCAGCAGTCGGTGCTCGACGAGTACCCGGCGATCGCCGACGTGATGGCCGAGGTCTCCCCGCTTCTCACCACGGAGGAGATGCAGAAGCTCAACGCCCGCGTGGACGTGGACGGCGAGGACCCGGAGGACGTCGCGAGCGAGTGGCTCGACGAGCAGGGGCTCCTCGGATGACCGCCCCGATCCTCGAAGTCGGCGAGAGCTTCGTCGGCGAGGGCGTCAACGCCGCCCACATCAACACCGTTCTCGGCGCCCGCACCGGCCCGGCCGGGACGGCCTGGGCGACCGCGCTCGCGACTCCCAGCGCCGGCCACGTCCCCTTCGTCGCGGTGCTGCGCCCCTCGCTCCCGGTGAAGCCGCTCACGCTCTTCGTCACCAAATCGGCCCCGGCCGGCGACGAGCACGGCGTGATGATCTGGGGCCCGGCGCAGGCCGGCGTCGCGGCGGGAGTGGCGGACGCGGTGGC
>NZ_PSUC01000070.1:0-19087 GCF_002931635.1 Rathayibacter sp. AY2B7
CCTCCGCCGTGACGCTGCTTCCGACGGCGTCGATCGCCGCTCTGCGCCCGCGGGGCCGGCACGTGCAGGTGGGTCTGCTCCTCGGGCCCGACGCCGCACCGGCGATCCCGCTCGGCCGGGTCATCGCCCAGGAGCTGGAGCTGCTGGGCAGCCACGGCATCGCCCGGAGCGGCTACACGGCCCTCCTCGACGACATCGTCGCCGGCCGTCTGCGCCCCGCCGACTCCGTCGGCCGCACCATCGCCTTCGAGGACCTGCCCGACGCCCTCGCCGCGATGGACGCCCCCGCCGCGACGCCCGGCATGACGGTCGCCGTCCTGGCCCCCTGACGCGGGCCCGCAGGAGCACGGGCAGTCCCGGTCCGGTGGGTCTCGATTCCCCGCGTCCCGCGGCGTCTCGACCAGCATCGACCCGTTGCCCGTGCCTGGTGGGTCTCGATAGGCCGCGTCTCGCGGCTACTCGACCGGCACGACTCGGGCACGCCCGCCCTGCTCGACCGCAGGAGCAGGTGGCCGCCGCTCGACGAGGCGGAGCCCGTCGACAGCGATCCGCGAGTCAGCGGATCGATGCCGGGCGACGCACCTCGCTCTGCGGAACGCGCCACGTCGTGAAGCCGACCGCGCCGCGGCGGGCGGGGACCGCCGCGCCTTTCGTGGAGCCCGTCGACAGTGATCCGCGTGTCAGCGGATCGATGCCGGGCGACGCACCCCGCTCTGCGGAACGCGCCACGTCGTGAAGCCGACCGCGCCGCGGCGGGCGGGGACCGCCGCGGAAGAGGACTCAATCCGTCTCGATGAGGATCCCGTCGTGGATGGCGCGCTTGCGGAGCGCCACCTTCGTGCCGACGTCGATGCCGACGACGCGGTACTTCTCGCGGATCCGCTTGAGGTACGACTTCGCCGTCTCCTCCGAGATGCCCAGCTCGAACGCGACCGACTTCACCGGCTCGCCGCCGCCGTAGAGGGCCATCACGCGGCGCTCCTGCGCGCTGAGCTTCGGCGCTCCGTCGGAGTCGCCGGTGGAGAGCGCCATGTCGAGCTCGTGCGAGATGTAGGAGTGGCCGTCCTTGGCCGCGCGGATCGCCTCGACGATCATGTCCGCGTCCTCGGTCTTCACCAGGTAGCCGAGGGCTCCTGAGGCGAGCGCCTCGCGGACCACGGCGGGCTCGGAGTAGGTGCTCATCAGCACGGTCTTCACCCCGGTGGTCTTGAGGGTCGAGAGCTTCACCGAGATCGGGATGTTGTCCTTGAGGTCGAGGTCGAGGAGGACGACGTCGACGGGGAACTCGGGGTGCGTGAGCAGCTCGGGCCAGGAGGCGACCGCGGCCACCAGCTGGATGTCGGAGGCGGCTCCGCGGATCCACTCCGTGAGCGCTCCGAGGAGCATCTTGTGGTCGTCCACGACCGCGAGAGTGATCTTCGCGTCAGCGGTGGGTGTCATCGGTGTCCTTCGGTCGGCGGTCGTCGGCGGTCTCTCGGCGGCTGCTCACCGGTCGGCGGGATTCTCGACCAGGCAGTCGATCTCGATCCGGAGCTCCCCGTCGCGCGAGGTGTCGCGGAAGACGCCGACCTGAGCGATAGCCTCCCACGTTGCCGGATCGACGCCGCGCAGGGGCGCGCCTGAGGAGCGGAGCGTGATCGGCACGAGCAGTCCTCGGGCGGCCGTCCCGGCTCCGGGATCGCGGGGACTGCCCGACTCGACGTGGAGGACCACGGCGAGCCCGGTCGCGCTGTCGGCCATCAGCCAGATCGCCGAGAGGAGCCCGTCGCGCTGCTGGTGCCCGAGGAGTCCGGCGGTGCCGTCCGGGTCGTCGAGCTCGACGAGCGGCGCGAGCAGCTCGGACTCGAGCACGGCATGGTGCAGCCAGGTCTCGCGCCGCCCCTCGATGAGGTGGAGGCGGAGCTGGGTGGCGAGCGAGGTCGCGTGGGCGGCGCGCTGGGCGTCGAGGGGCAGGCGGACCGAGCCGTCGCCCACCTCGGCGAGGAGGCGCTCGGCGGCGAGGTCGAGCCGTGCGAGCTCCTCCGAGGCGAGCATCCCGACCGCGTAGCGCGGGCCGAGCGTGGTGCTCTGCACGAGGGCGCGGTCGATCTCGAGCTGGACCATCCGGCGGAATCCGCGCATCATCACGACTACGACGACGGCCGGCGCGATCGTCACCACGAGGGCGCTGATGCGCACCGAGAGCGCGCCCGCGCCGCCCGACTCCATCGAGAGGAACGCGATCACCTCGGCGATCGCGACGAGGGCGCTCACCGCGAGGATCTCGATCCCGCGCCGGTGGACGATCAGCGCGGCGTGCGCGACGGCGCCCGCGACCGCAGCGGTGGGGACCGTGCGGGCCGCGCCGGAGTCGGTCACGGCCACCAGGTCGAGCACGACGGCGGCTCCGACGGCGACGAGGAAGCAGAGGTAGACCGGGAGCGGGAGGCGGCGTCCGCCGAGGTGGATCGCGAGGACGGTGGCCCCGAAGGCCAGGACGACGAGGACCCAGGCGATCGCCGCGGGCGCGAGGTCGCTGTAGCGGGCGGAGGTCGAGAGGAAGATCAGCAGCTCGTAGGTGAGGATCGCGGCGG
This sequence comes from Rathayibacter sp. AY2B7, assembly GCF_002931635.1. NCBI lineage: Bacteria > Bacillati > Actinomycetota > Actinomycetes > Micrococcales > Microbacteriaceae > Rathayibacter > Rathayibacter sp. AY2B7. Next base: position 2,574 of record NZ_PSUC01000070.1, read on the forward strand.
CGATGCCGTTGAGGCCGCTGCCGAGGTAGTTGGTGCCGAGCCCCTCCTGCTGGCGGCGGACCGAGCGGGCCGACCGGGAGGAGCGGCCGTGCGTCGCGGGCACGCGTCCCAGCAGCGGGGCCCGAGACTCCGGTGCGGGGCTCACTTCGGGACCTCCAGCACCACGGTCGTCCCCGATCCGGGGGCGCTGAACAGGCGGGTGCGGCCGCCGACGTCGCCGAGCCGGGCGATCACCGACTCCTTGAAGCCGAGCTTCGTGTCGGGGACGGTCGCGATGTCGAAGCCCGCGCCCGCGTCCGTGACCATCGCGCGGACGGTCGTCTCGTCCTCGGTGATCGTCACGTCGGCCGAGGCGACGCCGGAGTGGCGGCGCACGTTCTCGAGGCACTCCGCCAGGGCGAGCACGAAGGAGTCGAGGGCCGCGCCGGTGAGCGCCACCTGGCCGGAGCCGTGCCAGATCACGTCGAGCCCCATCCGGCCGAAGCGGTTGCGGACGTTCTCGAGTGTGTTGGCCGCCGGGGCGGAGGTGACGCTGGTCAGCTGGTAGGAGCCGGACGCGCTCGGGGTGGGGGTCCCGCCGAGCCGGAGCTGGCGCAGGAGCTGCGCGTCCTGCGCCGCCTGCTGCCGGAGCGCGTCGACGGACACTCCGCGTCCCGAGTGCGCGAGGAGCGTGAGGGTGGCCAGCACCGTGTCGTGCAGGAGCCGCGCGCCCTGCCGGCGCTGCGCCTCCGTCTCGCTGGCGAGGCGCTCCACGCGGTGGGCGTTGCCGATGCTGTCGATCCGCCGCACCACCCGCGGGACCGCTGTGCCGATCCAGAGGGCGAAGCCGCAGAGCGTGCCCCAGGGCAGCAGGCTCTGGACGACCACGGTGGGGATCATGGTGCCGCTCGAGACGAGCACCGACGGGATCAGGCTCGGGAGGAGCACCGGCAGCAGCAGGAGCAGGCGGCGCGCGGACGTCGTCACGACCACGGCGATGCTCGCGGTCACGGCGTTCGCGGTGTTGACCAGGACGAACCCGGCGAAGTCGGCGCCCGGAGCGAGCCCCAGCGCGAGGCCCCAGCCCAGCAGCAGGCCGCCGACGGCGACCGCGATCACTCGGCTGCGGCGCCCCGTCCGGGCGAGCTCGACGTGGGCGGCCATCATGCCCAGGAGCAGCGCGACGGCGAACGGCACGGCGGCGGGCTGGAGCGTCCCGGGGATGAGGGCCATGCCGAGCGCCCCCGCCTCCGTGAGCAGGCCGATCCCGCAGGCGGAGTGGCGCAGCAGCCGGTCGCGCTCGCGGGCGCTGCGGATCATCGGCACGCTCTGGCCCCCTCCGGTCGTGGCGCGGGGCTGGCCCCCGTCTCACGATAGCCACTGCCCGGGTCGGTCGGCGCGGTTCGGGGCGACGAACCGCGCCGGGGTCGGGCGGGTCAGGCCGTCGCGGGATGCGCCAGCAGCCGGGCGAGGTGCGCGCCGACTGCGTCGTCCTCGATGAGGAAGCCGTCGTGGCCGAACGTCGAGGTGATCACCGCGACCTCTCCGCCGTCGAGGGCGCCGGGAGCGTGCGCCGCGATGATCCGCTGGCCCTCGACCGGGAAGAGCCGGTCGCTGTCGATGCCGAGGACGAGGGTCGGGCTGGTGATCCGGGAGAGGGCGGCCGCCTCGCCGCCCCGGCCGCGGCCGACGTCGTGCGAGTTCATCGCCTCGACCAGCGTGATGTAGCTGTTCGCGTCGAAGCGGCGGGTGAACTTGTTGCCGTGGAAGTCGAGGTACGACTCCACGGCGAAGCGGCCGCCGCCGCCGAGCGGGCTGAGCCCCGACTGCCAGCTGCGCTCGAAGCGGTCGTTGAGCTCGGAGGGGCTGCGGTAGTTGAGCAGTGCCATCCGGCGGGCGAGCGCGAGGCCGTGGTACGGGCCCTGGCCGTCGCCGGCGTCGTAGTAGGAGCCGCCCGCGAAGGCCGCGTCGTTGCGGATCGCCTCGAGCTGCACGAAGTTGAGGGCGATCTGGTCGGCCGTGGCCCGCGGGGGTGCTGCGAGGACCGCGAGGCGCGCGACCCGCTCCGCGTGGTCGATCCCCCACTCCAGCGCCTGCATCCCGCCCATCGAGCCGCCGATGACGGTGTGCCAGCGCTCGACGCCGAGCAGGTCGCTGAACTGCACCTGCGCCCGCACCTGGTCGCGGATGCTCGTGTACGGGAACCGTGCGCCCCACTCGTGGCCGTCGGGGGCGAGGGACGCGGGCCCCGTGGAGCCCTGGCAGCCGCCGAGCATGTTCGGGGCGACCACGAAGAAGCGGTCGGTGTCGATCACGAGGCCGGGGCCGACGAGTCCCGACCACCAGCCGTCCGTCGCGTGGCCGGGATCGCCGCGGCCGAGCAGGTGGGAGTCGCCGGTCAGCGCGTGCAGGACGAGGACGGCGTTGTCGCGGCGCTCGTTCAGCGCGCCCCAGCTCTCGAAGGCGATCCGGGCGTGGGGGAGTCGGCCGCCCGCCTCGAAGTCGAACGGGCCGAGGTCGACGAAGCGGCGTCCGCCCGGGTGGTCGCCGTCGCGCCAGGCTCCGGTGGCGGGCGGCTTGCCGATGACCGAGAGGAGCTGGCGCTCGGTGACGAACGCCGACGGGACCGTGTCCTCGAGTGTCTGCTGCCAGTCCATAGCGCTGTCCATCGTGTCAGAGCGCCGCAGGGCGGAGCCGTTTGTTACGCCCTGCTCCCGCGCTCCTCCGCCCGCGCGCGGAGCGCCCCGACGCGATCCCCGCGGACGGGGACCCCGTCAGGGCGCCGAGGGGCCTCAGGCGTTCGCGCGGGAGGCCTCGACGACGGCGCGCGCGGCGCGGAGGGCCTGGTCGAGGTCGGCGCGGAGGTCGTCGACGTTCTCGAGTCCCACCGACAGGCGCACCAGGCCCGGAGTGACGCCGGCGGTCAGCTGCTGCTCGGGCGAGAGCTGCGAGTGCGTGGTCGACGCGGGGTGGATGACGAGCGAGCGGACGTCGCCGATGTTGGCCAGGTGCGAGAACAGCTCCAGCGAGTCGACGAAGGCCCGGCCGGCGTCCACTCCGCCCTTGAGCTCGAACGAGAGCACCGCGCCCACGCCCTTCGGCGCGTAGCGGTTGGCCGCGGCGTACCAGGGCGAGGTGGGCAGGCCCGAGTAGTTCACCGAGGCGATGTCGGAGTGGTTCTCGAGGTACTCCGCGATCTCCTGCGCGTTCTGCACGTGGCGCTCGATCCGGAGCGAGAGGGTCTCGATGCCCTGGATGAGCTGCCAGGCGCTCGCCGGGGCGATCGAGGCGCCGAGGTCGCGCAGCAGCTGCACGCGGGCCTTGATGATGTAGGCGAGGGAGTCGCCGACCGCGTCGGTGTAGACGGCGCCGTGGTACGACTCGTCCGGCGTGGTGAGGCCGGGGAATCGCTCGGCGTTCGCGGTCCACGAGAAGCGTCCGCCGTCGACGATCGCTCCGCCGATGACCGTGCCGTGGCCGCCGAGGAACTTGGTCGCCGAGTGCACGATGATGTCCGCGCCGTGCTCGAAGGGGCGGATCAGGTAGGGCGTCGCGATGGTGTTGTCGACGATCAGGGGCACGCCCGCGTCGTGCGCGACATCGGCCACGGTGCGGATGTCGAGGATGTTGATCTTGGGGTTGCCGACGGTCTCGGCGAAGAACAGCTTCGTGTTCGGGCGGACGGCGCGGCGCCACTCCTCGCGGTCGTCCTGGTTCTCGACGAAGGTCGTCTCGATGCCGAGCTTGGCGAGGGTGTACTTGAAGAGGTTGTAGGTGCCGCCGTAGATCGAGGACGACGAGACGATGTGGTCGCCGGCCTGGGCGATGTTCAGCACGGCCGCGGTCTCGGCGGCCTGGCCCGAGGCGAGCAGCAGGGCGCCGGAGCCGCCCTCGAGGGCGGTGAGCCGCTCCTCCACGACCGCCTGGGTCGGATTCTGGATGCGGGTGTAGATGTTCCCGAACTCGGCCAGCGCGAACAGGTTCTGGGCGTGCTCCGCGTTGTCGAAGACGTAGGAGGTGGTCTGGTAGATCGGCGTCGCGCGGGCCTTGGTCACCGGGTCCGGCGCGGCGCCCGAGTGGATCTGCTTGGTCTCGAACTGCCACTTCTCGGAGTCGGTCATGGTGCTTCCCATCGGATCGTCGGGGTCGGGGACGGGGCCGTTCTCCGTCGCGACGAGCGTACGCGGGGGCCCGCCGGGCGGCCAGGACCGCCGACACACGGGGTAACGGCCGTCAGCGCCGCTCGGGCTGCCGGTCGCGCTTGGCGCCCGTGGGGTCGGCGCGGTCCGGGCGCGGAGGCCTCTCGTCGGCCACCGGGGCGAAGAGCCAGGCCGCGCGGGGCTCGACCAGCCGGTGGAAGACGGTGCGGGTCCAGCCCAGCGAGAGCGCGACCGAGACCGCGATGCAGAACACGATCATCAGCACGAGGGCGAGCGTGCTCTCCGTCTGCGAGAGGATCCCGGACTCCCGCAGCGGATAGAGGACGAAGCTGTGGAGGAGGTAGACGTACATCGTCGACTGCCCCCAGGCGGTGAGCGGGGTGCGGCGGCGGGGCACCAGCGCGAAGAGCGCGAGCGAGAGCACGACCGCTCCGGCCATCAGGGCCAGCCGCACCAGTCCGGCCCACCACTGGGTCTCGCCGAGGGCGTCGTAGGGGCGGTCGTAGAAGAACCAGTAGCGCAGGTCCGCTGCGCGGAACGCCTCGATGTTGACGGTCATGACGACCGCCGTGACCGCGAAGAGGACGACCGCGAGGATCCGGGCGAGGAGCACCCGCGACGGAGGCTGATCGAGCCAGCGGCCGACGGCGGAGCGGCCGCCGGGGGCGAAGCCGCGCAGGCGCCAGCCGAACACGAAGAACGGCAGGATCCCGATCGCGCGCGCGAGCGAGAAGGTCGAGTCGATGTTGTCGTAGTAGCTGACCCCGACCGCGAGCACCACGCTGATCAGCAGCGGCCAGCGCAGCAGCGCCAGGTAGGGGAGGACGAGGCGGAAGATGCCCAGCGCGAGCAGGAACCACAGCGTCCAGCTCGGCTTCGTCGGGTTGAACTCCTGCTTGCCCTCGACCAGGAACTGCACCAGGGTCCAGATCGTCTCCATGATCAGGTAGGGCAGGAGGATGTCGGTCAGCACCCGCCGCATCGCGCGCCCGCTCGGTGCGCCGCTCTTGGAGAAGTAGCCCGAGATGATCGCGAAGGCCGGCATGTGGAAGGCGTAGATCGTCAGGTAGACGATGAGCGAGGTGTCGGAGTTGGCAGTCAGCCGCTGGACGCCGTGCCCGATCACGACGAGGGTCACGCAGACGAAGCGCGCGTTGTCCCAGAGGGGAACGCGGCGCTTCGGGGTGACGGCTGTCCCGGCGGTCGCGGGAACCGGGTCGGCGGGCGGCACGCGGCCAGACTAGCGTTGGCCTGCGACGACGGAGTCGAGGGTGTCCGAGGCTTGACGGAAGGGGACGGGCGTGGATCGACGCGTTGTCGTGACAGGAGCGAGTTCAGGGATCGGGGCGGCCACGGTCCGCCTGTTCCGCGACCACGGCTGGGAGGTCGTCGCCGTCGCGCGCCGGCGCGACCGGCTGGAGGCGCTCGCCGCCGAGACCGGCGCCGGGTACTTCGCCGCCGACCTCACCGACGCCGCCCAGGTCGACGCTCTGCGCGACCACCTCTCCTCCTCCGGGCCCGTGCACGCCCTCGTGAACAACGCGGGCGGCGCGCTCGGACTCGACTCGGTCGAGAGGTCCGACCCCGAGGACTGGCGCCGCATGTTCGAGATCAACGTGCTCTCGGTGAAGCTCGTGACCAGCGCGCTGCTCCCGCTGCTGCGGGCCGGGATCCGGGGGAGCGGCACCTCCGCGGACATCGTGACGGTCACCTCGATCGCCGGCCACGTCGCTTACGAGGGCGGAGGCGGGTACAACGCCGCCAAGCACGCCGCGCACGCGCTGGTCGCCGTGCTGCGGCTCGAGCTGGCCGGCGAGCCGATCCGCGTGATCGAGATCGCGCCGGGGATGGTGCACACGGACGAGTTCTCGCTGGTCCGCTTCGGCGGCGACCGGGAGCGCGCCGACGCGGTCTACGCCGAGGTCCCCGACCCGCTGGTCGCGGAGGACGTCGCCGCTGCGATCGTCTCCTCGGTGGAGCTCCCCGCCCACGTCAACCTCGACCTCGTGACCATCAAGCCGGTCGCGCAGGCGGCCCCGCACAAGGTCGCGAAGGGACCCCTGGCCCCGCGCGCCTGACCGATGTGACGCGGAGGCCCGCGACGGCCTAGCCTGTCCCTCATGGTTTCCGACGCCGACGACTCCGCCGCCCTCCTCGCCGCCACGGAGAAGGAGGTGCTCGGCTGGCTCGAGTTCGGCGACGCCGCTCGGCACCTGGCCGACGACGTGGTCGCGTCTGGCTACCGGCCGGAGCTGGTCGTCGCCATCGCGCGCGGCGGTCTGCTCCTCGCGGGCGCCGTGGCCTACGCGCTCGGCATCAAGAGCTGCGGGGCGCTGAACGTCGAGTTCTACACCGGCGTCGAGGCGCGCCTGGCGGAGCCCGTGGTGCTGCCGCCGCTGCTCGACGAGGCGTCCGTGCGCGGCAAGCGCATCCTCCTGGTCGACGACGTCTCCGACTCCGGCCACACCCTCGCCCTCTCGGTGAAGCTCATCCGCGCGATGGGTGCCGAGGTGCGCACCGTGACCCTGTACACGAAGCCGCGCACGGTGCTCGAGCCCGATTTCTTCTGGCGCCGCACCCCGCGCTGGATCGTCTTCCCCTGGTCGGCTCTGCCCCCGGTGGACGGAGCCCTCGCCGAGGACGACGAGTGAGCGTCCACCTGATCGGCGGCGGAGGCGGCGTCGAGCACGACCAGCAGCTGTACGGGGCGTTCCTCGCGGAGGCGCGCGCCCACGCGGTCGACGCCGGCCGGATCGAGGGCCCGCGCATCGCGATCGTCGTCGTCCACGACGGGCTGGGCCCCGAGGCCTACGCCGGCTACGCGGCACTGCTCGCGACGGTCGGCTCGCTCGACGCGTTCGCCGTGATGAAGCCGGAGGGCGGCCGGATCGATCCCGCGGTCTTCGACGACGTCGACGGGATCTTCGTCGGCGGAGGGCTGACCCCGGCCTACCGCGACGCGCTCGAGGCCTGCTTCCCGCGGCTGCGCGATCTCGTCTCCTCCGGAGTGCCGTACGCCGGCTACTCGGCGGGAGCCGCCGTCGCGGCCGACCGCGCCCTCGTCGGCGGCCACCGGATCGGCGGCGTCGCCGTCGTCCCGGAGGGCGCGGCGGAGGAGCTCGACGAGGTCACGGTGCTCGAGGGCATCGGTCTCATCGACGTGACGGTCGACGTGCACGCGGCGCAGTGGGGGACCCTCGGCCGCCTGGTCGCGGCCGTCGAGGCGGGCCTGGTCGACGGCGGCGTCGCGCTCGACGAGTCCACCGTGCTGATCGTCGGCACCGGCGCGCTCCGCGTCGGCGGCGCCGGCTCGGTGTGGCGCGTGAGCGGCAGCGACGCCGGAGTCGTCGTCGCGACGCTCGCGGCGGGCTGACCCGGTGGACCTCGCTGAGCTCGCGGCCTCGGGACTGATCGACAGGGGCTGGGCGGAGGCGCTCGCCCCCGTCGCCGGGGACATCGCCGCGATGGGCGACTTCCTCCGCGGCGAGGTCGCGGCCGGCCGGCCCTACCTCCCCGCGGGCCGCGACGTGCTCCGCGCCTTCGCCGCACCGCTCGCGGACGTGCGCGTCCTCATCGTCGGACAGGACCCGTACCCGACGCCCGGGCACCCGATCGGGCTGTCCTTCGCGGTCGAGCGCCACGTGCGCCCGCTGCCGAGGAGCCTGCAGAACATCCACCGCGAGCTCCGGGACGATCTCGGCGTCGAGCCGCCCGAGCACGGCGACCTCAGCGGCTGGACCTCGAGCGGCGTGATGCTGCTCAACCGGGTCCTCACCGTCGCCCCCGGCGCTCCCGCCTCGCACCGCGGGAAGGGCTGGGAGGCGGTCACCGAGCACGCGATCCGCACGCTGGCCGCCCGGGACGCGCCTCTCGTCGCGATCCTGTGGGGCCGCGACGCCGCGTCGCTCCGCCCGATGCTGGGGGAGGCCGGAGTGATCGAGAGCGCGCACCCCAGCCCGCTGTCGGCCTCGCGCGGCTTCTTCGGCTCCCGGCCGTTCAGCCGCGCCAACGCCCTCCTGGAGGAGCGCGGCGCGGAGCCGGTCGACTGGAGCGCTCTCGCGTGACCGGGCGCTCGCCCGCGGGGCGGCTACGCTGGCCCGGATCGATGGGCGGAGCCGAAGGGGAGCCGGATGCTTGAGGAAGAGTACGAGAGCCGGCGCGTCCTGCCGCCGCACCTGCGGAAGGCGCCGCCTCCCGAGCCCGGCTTCTCGTTCGAGATCCGCGACGCCCGCGACGCCGACCTCCCGGACATCCGCGAGATCTACAACCACTACGTGCGCAACACGGTGGTGACCTTCGACGAGGACGACTCGACGCTGAAGGAGTGGCGGACGAAGTTCTCCCGCAACCAGAAGCTCGGGCTGCCCTTCATCGTGGCCGTCTCGCCGTCGGGCCAGATCCTCGGCTACGCGATGGTGTCGCCGTGGTCCTCCAAGCGGGCGTACCGCTTCACCGTGGAGAACTCGATCTACCTGCGGGCGGCCTCCACCGGGAAGGGCCTCGGCCGGGCGCTGATGGCCGAGCTCCTTGAGCGCGCGAAGGCCGTGGGGATCCGTCAGATCATGGCCGTCATCGCCGACAAGGGCGCGGAGGCGTCGCTGGCGATGCACGCGCAGTTCGGATTCGTCGAGGTCGGCCGGATGGGCCGCGTCGGCTTCAAGTTCGAGCGCTGGCTCAGCACCGTCCTGCTGCAGAAGACCCTCAAGTAGGGCCGACCCGCCCCTGCGAATGCGCCTCATCGACAGGTGCCGGGGAGCGCGCCGTCCCTACACTGGACGGCATGGAATGGCTCGTCCCGCTCATCGTCGTCGTCGCGCTCGTCGTCATCCTCGGGGTCTACCTCTGGGCGACGTACAACTCGCTGGTCACCCTCAACGTCCGCGTGGACGAGGCGTGGAGCGACATCACCGTCCAGCTGAAGCGCCGCGCGGATCTGATCCCCAACGTGATCGACTCCGTGAAGGGCTACGCCTCGCACGAGCGCCAGGTCTTCGAGTCGGTGACGCAGGCTCGCGCCGAGACGCTCCAGGCCCAGGGCCCGGCGGAGGCGTCGGTCGCCGAGGACCACATGCAGAGCGCGCTGAAGTCGATCTTCGCGGTCGCGGAGGCGTATCCCCAGCTGCAGGCGAGCCAGAACTTCCTCCAGCTGCAGGGCGAGCTGGTCGACACCGAGGACAAGATCCAGTCGGCCCGGCGCTTCTACAACGGCGGCGTGCGCGAGATGAACACCAAGGTGAAGGTCTTCCCGAACACGCTCTTCTCGCGCCGGCTCGGCTTCTCGGAGCGCGAGTTCTTCGAGGTCGGCGATCTCGCCGCGATCTCGGAGCCCCCGCGCGTCCAGTTCTAGGCAGACGCCGTGTACAGCGCGATCGCCCGCAACAAGCGCAACACGGTTCTGATCCTCGTCCTGTTCCTGGTGATCATCGGCGGCCTGGGCGCCCTGGCGGCAGCGGTCTACCGCAGCACGACGATCGTCGTGGTGGTCCTCGTGATCGCCGCCGGGTACGCGTTCTTCCAGTACTTCTTCGCCGCTCGCCAGGCGGTCGCGCTCAGCGGTGGCGTGGCGGTGGAGAAGGCGGACGAGCCGAGGCTGTACCGCATCGTCGAGAACCTCTCGATCGCGACGGGCACGCCGATGCCGAAGGTGTACCTGATCGACGACCCGGCACCGAACGCGTTCGCGACCGGCCGTGATCCCGAGCACGCCGTCGTCGCCGCGACGACCGGCCTGCTCGCGATCATGGACGACGCCGAGCTGGAGGGCGTGATGGCCCACGAGCTGGGCCACGTCCGCAACTACGACATCCGCGTCTCGATGATCGTCTTCGGTCTCGTCGTCGCAGTGGGCTTCCTCTCGGACGCCTTCCTCCGCCTGGCCTTCTTCGGGCGGGGCGGCAACGGCAACGGCGGGGGCAACCCCGCGCTCCTGGTCGTCGGGCTGGTGTCGATGGTCCTCGCGCCTATCGTGGCCTCGGTCGTCCAGCTCTCGATCTCCCGTCAGCGCGAGTACCTCGCCGATGCGACCGGTGCTCTGACGACCCGCCACCCCGACGCCCTCGCGCGCGCCCTGCTGAAGCTCGAGTCCGCGGGCCGGCCGATGCGGCGGCAGAACAGCTCGATGGCGCACCTCTGGATCGCCGACCCGTCGAAGCCGGGAGTGGTCGCGCGCCTCTTCGCGACCCACCCGCCGATCGCGGACCGCGTCGCCCGCCTCTCCGAGATGGGCTCGCGCTTCTAGCAGGCCGATCCGGCCGACGCCCCGTCGACGATCGCCGCCCGCCCGGATCCCGCCCCTGGCAGCGCGGCACGCGCCACCGCGCCGGACGGGACGTCATCCGGTCGGAGCCGCCAGCGGACCGCCGTCGACGGTCGTCAGGTACTCGGCGAAGACCGGCGCCGGGTCGATGCCGCTCGCGGCCGCGTCGACCAGCGCCCGCCGGACCAGGGCGAGGACGACGGTGGCCAGGACGGCCGCCCGGTGCGGGGACGTGCGGCCGAGCCCCATCCGCTCCGCGAGGAACGGCGTCAGCGCCTCCTCGCCGTCGTGCAGCGACTGCGCCCAGACGGCGCGCATCGCCGAGGTCTCGGTCAGCAGGGGGATCAGCCGGAGGGTGCGGTCGAGCTGGGGACCGGAGGCCGCCGCGGCGAAGGCGTGACCGAGCGCCGCGTTCAGCGGCTCGGCGGCCGGGCGCTCGAGCAAGGCGCGTCCCATCGCGGCGATCGCGGCGGCGAGCACCGGGCGCACGCAGTCCTCCTTCCCGCCGAGGTACCGGTGGAAGGTCCGGAGGGAGACGCCGGCCGCGTGGGCGAGCTCGCCCGTGCCGACCCCGACGACGCTCCCGCGCTCGAGCAGACGGGCGACGCAGCGCTCCGAGAGCGCCAGCGCCAGGACGCCGCCGGGCCCGCTCACGCGATCCTCCGCAGTGCTGCGGCGAGGGCGGCCGCGAGGTCGCCGCGACCGACGACCTCGACGGCGTCGAGGCGGTGCCAGGCCGCCGCCTCGACCAGCAGCGCGGCGAGCCGCTCCGGCGTGTCGGCCGGGGCCCCCGGCTCGAGCCAGGCGGCCTGCACGAGGAGGACCCGGCGCTTGCGCTCGCTCTTGAGGTCGACCCGTGCAGCGATCACGTCGTCGAGGAGCACGGGGAGGACGTAGTAGCCGTGGACCCGCTGCTCGGCCGGGGTGTAGATCTCGATCCGGTAGTGGAAGCCGAAGAACAGCTCGGCCCTCGGCCGGTGCCAGACCACGGGGTCGAACGGCGAGAGGAGCGCGTCCGCCCGGAGCGTGCGGGGGCGTCGGGCGTCGACGTGCCGCCAGAGCGGCACGGGTCGCCCGCCCCGCTCCCAGCCGCGCACCTCGACGCGCTCGAGCTCGCCCGCCTCGACCAGCTCGTCGATCGCGACGCGCGTGGGGGACTGGAGCAGCCGGTGGTAATCGGCCAGGTCGCCGAGGGTGCCGATCCCGTGAGCCCGGGCCGCCCGGCCCACGAGCTCGCGGACGGCGTCGGGGAGGGGCACGTCGGCATCGAGCACCGCGCTCGGGAGGAGCCGCTCGGCGAGACCGTAGGAGCGCTCGAAGCGCGTGCGCCCCGCCGTCACCACCTCGCCCTAGCGGAACAGGACCTCGAGGCCGCGCTTGATGTCGGACCAGCCCCACCAGGGTCCCGTGCGGACGTTGGCCTCGTGCTCGATCTCGGAGGCGCGGAGGGGACCGTCGGCGAGCGCGGCGCGGAGCCAGTCGAGGGTGGCGCGGTTCTCGTGGGCCCAGCCCTCGTGCTCGGGCAGGCGGACCCGGCGGTAGTGCTCCATCCGCCAGCGGTAGAGCGGGAGATCCTCGCGGCGGACGAGGGCGGCCTCGTGGGCCCAGTACTCGACGTAGGGGCCGTCGGGGGAGAAGGCCGCGGCGTCGAGGAGGGAGCGATCGTACGGGCCGAGCCGCGCGAGCAGCGGCAGGTAGTGGCTCCGCTCGAAGACGTTCACCGAGTCGAGCTGGAGCGGGCGGATCCGGTCCACGGCGGCGCGCACCCGGCGCGCGTCGACCCGGGAGGGACGGGGGACGCCGAACCCCTGCGCCGCCAGGGCGATGCGGCGCGCCAGCGCGGCGGAGAGCTGCTCGGTCATGGTCCGCCCACGCTAGCGAACGCCCCCGACATCGCCGTCCCCGATTCGGCCCCCGGCGTTCGCCCGGCATTCACCGCCGCGCTCCCTCGCCGACTCGCGGCGCTCCTACCGTGCCCGAGGCCGTCCCACCGGGGCGGCCCACCCGACTCCTGGAGGACCCTTGACCATTCAGCGCCTGTCGCGCGCCGCCGCGGTCGCCGCCGCCGGCACCGCCCTCGTCTTCACGCTCTCGGCCTGCTCCGGCGGCGCCACCGCCTCGTCCGACGGCGGCGGCGCGGACGCGGCGTCCGCCACGTCCGCCGCGGACCTCGGCGGGCTGGACGCCCTGGTCGAGGCCGCGAAGGCCGAGGGCGAGCTCAACGTCATCGCCCTGCCCGACACCTGGGCGAACTACGGCGAGCTGATCAGCGGCTTCGAGGACGAGTACGGCATCACCGTGAACTCCGCCGACCCCGACGTCTCCTCCGCGGAGGAGATCAGCACGGCGAAGAACCTCGCCGGGCAGGACACCGCTCCCGACGTGTTCGACCTGGGACCGGCCGTCGCTCTGGCGAACACGGACATGTTCGCGTCGTACAAGGTCGAGTCCTGGGACGACATCCCCGAGGGGAACAAGGAGGAGTCGGGCCTCTGGGTCAACGACTACACCGGCCTGATGTCGATCGGGTTCGACGCGGACTCGGTGCCTGCGCCCACGTCGCTCGAGGACCTCCTCGGCGCCGACTACCGCGGCTCGGTCGCGATCAACGGCGACCCGACCCAGGCGGGAGCCGCCGCGGCCGCAGTGCAGCTCGCGGCTCTCCAGTCCGGCGGCTCCGCCGACGACGTCCAGGCGGGGATCGACTTCTTCGAGAAGCTGAACGACGCCGGCAACTTCCTGCCGCTGGACCCGACCGACGCCACCATCGCCTCGGGCGAGACCCCGGTCGTCTTCGACTGGAGCTACAACAACCTCGCCGCCGGGAAGGCGAACGAGGGCACCCGCGAGTGGACGACGACAGTCCTCCCGGGCTCCGCCGTCGGCAGCTACTACAACCAGGCGGTCAACGCCGACGCTCCGCACCCCGCGGCCGCGCGGCTCTGGCAGGAGTACCTCTACTCCGACGCCGCGCAGAACCTCTACCTCGCCGCCGGCGCCTACCCGGTGCGCCTGGCCGCGATGACCGAGGCCGGCACGGTCGACCAGGACGCGCTCGACGGCGTCGGCGCCGCTCCCTCCGACCTCGTCCAGTTCACGGAGGAGCAGACCGAGGCGGCCTCGTCGCTCCTCGCCGAGAAGTGGGCCGCGGCGATCCAGTGACCACCGCTCCCGCCGAGGCCGTCTCCGGGGCGTCTGCGCCCCGGAGACGGCGCGGCACCCCGGCCGTGCTGGGCGTCGCCCCCTTCGCGCTCTACGTCCTGCTGTTCCTGGCCGTCCCCACGGTCCTCGCGGTGGCGACCGGATTCACGGACGGAGACGGCCGCTTCACCACGGCTAACGTGCTCGCGCTCGGGGATCCCGTCGTGCTGTCCGCCTTCGGCGCGTCGCTCGGGCTCTCTGCCGTGACCGCCGTCGTCGGCGCGGTGCTGGGCGCGGTCGTGTGCCTGGCCCTGCTCGGCTCCGATCCGCGCGGGGCGCTCCGGACCGTCGTCGATGCGGCGGCGAGCGTCCTCGCGCAGTTCGGCGGCGTGATGCTCGCGTTCGCCTTCATCGCGACGATCGGCGTGCAGGGGCTGGTGACCACCCTCCTCGCGGGAGCGGGCGTCGACCTCTACGCCGACGGCGTGTGGCTCTACCAGCTGCCCGGGCTCGTCCTGCCCTACCTCTACTTCCAGGTGCCCCTGATGGTGCTCACGTTCCTGCCCGCGCTCGAGGGCCTGCGTCCGGAGTGGGCCGAGGCGAACGCGGTGCTCGGCGGGGGCCGGCTCGGCTACTGGCTGCACGTGGCCCTCCCGGTGCTGGCGCCGTCGTTCCTCGGCTGCGTGCTGCTGCTGTTCGCGAACGCGTTCTCCTCCTTCGCCACCGCGGCGGCGCTGATCAGCCAGGGCGCGCAGATCGTCCCGCTGCAGATCCGCGCCGCGCTGGTCAGCGAGACGGTGCTGGGCCGCGAGAACCTAGCGGGCGCCCTCGCGCTCGGGATGCTCGCGGTGATGGTGGTCCTGATGTCCGGGTACGCGCTGCTGCAGCGCCGGGCCCGGCGGTGGCAGCGATGAGGCCCGCGCGGCTCCTGTCCGGGGCGGTGCTCGTGATCACCGGGCTGGTGTTCGCCGTCCCGATCGTCGCGATGGCGGAGTTCACGCTCCGCGGCGCCGGCGGCCACGACCTCTCGCACTGGACGGCGATCCTCGACCCGGAGAACGAGCGCGCCTACCGCTCGCTGTTCCAGGGGATCGGCAACTCGCTGGTCCTCGCCGTCGTCACCGCCCTCATCGTCCTGGTCCTGCTGGTGCCGACGATGCTGCTCGTCGAGATCCGGCTCCCGCGCCTGCGCCGGGCTCTGGAGCTGGTCTGCCTGCTCCCGCTGACCGTGCCCGCCATCGTCCTCGTCGTCGGCCTCGCGCCGGTCTACTCCGTGGTCACCCGGCTCGCCGGCTCCGCGCCGTGGACGCTCGCTCTCGCCTACGGGGTGCTGGTCCTGCCCTACGCCTACCGCGCCGTGGCGGCGGACCTCGCCGGTCTCGACGCCGTGACGCTCTCGGAAGCGGCCCGCTCGCTCGGCGCGGGCCCGCTCGCGGTGCTCGGGAGGGTCCTCCTGCCGAACCTGCGCCGGGGCCTGGTCGCGGCCGCGCTGATCACCGTCGCAGTCGTTCTCGGCGAGTACACGATCGCCTCGCTCCTCAGCCGCACCACCCTCCAGACCGGCCTGGTGCAGGTGTCGAAGTCCGACGCCTACGTCGCCGTGATCTTCTCGCTGCTCTCCCTCCTCTTCGCCTTCGCCCTCCTGATCGGGATCGGCCGCCTCGCGCGGATCGGCCTGCCGACGGGCCGGGCGCGCTCCTCGAAAGGCTCCTCGTGACCGCTCCCACCCTCCCCGGCGCCCGCGTGCGCTTCGTCGACGTGGAGCGGCACTACGGCTCCGCGCGAGCGCTCGACGGCGTCTCGTTCGACGTGGCCCCGGGTGAGTTCATCGCGCTGCTCGGCCCCTCCGGCTGCGGCAAGACCACAGCCCTGCGCGCCCTCAGTGGTCTCGAGCGGATCGACGCGGGGCGGATCCTCGTCGACGAGGAGGACGTCGCCCACGTCCCCGTCGCGAAGCGCGACATGGGCATGGTCTTCCAGTCGTACTCGCTCTTCCCGCACCTGCGGGCGCGCGAGAACGTCGAGTTCGGGCTGCGCACCCGGGGAGTCGGGGCGCGCCAGCGCCGGGCGGCCGCGGGGGAGGCGCTGGAGGTCGTGGGCCTCGGCGCCCTCGGCGACCGCTACGCGCACGAGCTCTCCGGCGGCCAGCAGCAGCGGGTGGCGCTCGCGCGCGCCCTCGTCACGCGGCCGCGGGTGCTGCTGCTGGACGAGCCGCTGTCTGCCCTCGACGCGAAGGTCCGCGTCCAGCTGCGCGACGAGATCAAGCGCCTGCAGTCCGAGATCGGCATCACCACGTTCTTCGTCACGCACGACCAGGAGGAGGCGCTCGCCGTCGCCGACCGCGTCGCCGTGATGAACGCCGGGCGGATCGAGCAGCTGGGCGCGCCGGAGGACCTCTACGCGCGCCCGGCGACCGCCTTCACGGCCCGCTTCGTCGGCCTCTCGACGGTGGTCGCGGGGACGGTCTCGTCGGGATCGGTCCTCGCGCTCGGCGTGCGCCTGCCGCTCGTCGACGCGGCGGCGGCCGACGGGCCCGTGTCGGTGTTCCTCCGCCCCGAGGACCTCGCCGTCGTGGCCGACGGCGCTCCCGACTCCCTGCCCGGAGTCGTCCTCGCCTCGAGCTTCCTGGGGCCGGTGCGGCGCTCGACAGTCCGGCTGTCGACGGGCGAGGAGGTCACCGTCCAGCACGCGTCGGGGCACCGCCTCGAGCCGGGGGAGCGGGTCGGCGTGCTGCCCGCGCGGCGCCCGGTCGCGGTCGGACCGGCACCGGAGCAGGCGGCGGTCGGCGCCGCCGCATGAGCACTCCCCGGGGATACCGCGCGGGGTATGCGCCGGGGCCTAGTCTGGGCAGATGAGACTCGGCAGGTCCCGCCGCACCTCCGGCCCGCGCGCCGTCCAGCCCGCCGACCCGCTCCCCCGGCTCGAGGCGGTGCCCCGACGCGTGCTGGACGGTGACCTCCTCGCCCGTCGACAGCCGG